>NZ_JAPMAL010000017.1:0-191074 GCF_026343935.1 Paraburkholderia sp. CNPSo 3076
TACCTGTTACTGTTTTCGGTCTCTCTCGAGACCGGTCGCTCACTCAAAGCTGACAGGTTCTGAATAAATTCAAAAACCTGACTTACTTTAGTGTGAGACTCTTGATACTTTTGCTGCTCCCGATATCGCTCCGAAGAACCACATCAGGCCGCCACCGCATCAAGCGCCCACACTTATCGGCTGTAAATTTTTAAAGATCGATCGCGAAGTCGCCGCGCAGTTTCGTTCAGACAACCACTCAACTACCGGCTTCTTTCTGCGTTGCTGCGTCAGCAGCAGAGAAACGAGATTATGAAGACTGTCTGGCGATCCGTCAACAGGTTTTTTTACTTCGTTCAACCTGCCGCTTAACTTCGAATCACCCGCAGACCCAGTCGCCACAAGGCTTTCGCCTGGGCTTCCCGTCTCCCCGCGCCTTCATCGAAAGCGCGAAAGACCGGAATTCTAGTCACGCAGGTGACATCTTGCAAGCGGTTTTTTGATGGGCTAGCAAAATCGGGCTAAACACGGCTCGCCTGCTCCATATTGCAGTCGCCGTAGTGCTTCCGGCCGATGCCTTCTGGCTGCACAGCAACGACGATCCCGCATCGCGCCCAGGCCCATCTGGCGCGCTCCTGCTGCCCAATTCGATGGCGCGCACGGAACCGACTAGAATATGGGGTTCTCTGCACCCCAACTCACAGATTTATGCGCTCGCGAATCGCCAAACGCCTTCCTCCTGACGCCGACAAGCTCGTCGGCCTCTCGCTCGCCCTGTTCGCCTCGGGCAGCCGCACCGAAGACCGCTTCTGGGAGGCAAAGCTCGACACGCTGCTAGCGAAGGTCGTGCGCAACGGCAATCAGACTACGCTCGACGCCGCGCTCGATCATCTGCAGCAGAATCATCCGGACGCCTAC
Organism: Paraburkholderia sp. CNPSo 3076; assembly: GCF_026343935.1. Taxonomy (NCBI): domain Bacteria; kingdom Pseudomonadati; phylum Pseudomonadota; class Betaproteobacteria; order Burkholderiales; family Burkholderiaceae; genus Paraburkholderia; species Paraburkholderia sp. CNPSo 3076. Next base: position 898 of record NZ_JAPMAL010000017.1, read on the forward strand.
GGCGCGCTCGCCGACATGGCGGAGACGCACAGCGAGTCGTTCATCGTCGAACACGACGGCGCGCAATACGAGGCGCTGCTCGTCGCCGCGCCAGTGCTGGCCTGGACCCGCTATGTCATCCCTTCGGGCCCGCTGAAGGTCGAGGGAGCAGACGCCCTGCGCACCCATCTTCAGGCCCACGTGCTCGCGAACGGCACGCGCGTGGCGATGGCCCCCTATCTCTACAGCATCGACCAGTTGCCGCGCCACCATGTCGAAACCTGGCGACTCGCACAACAGCTTACGCAAGCGGCGCTGAGCGGCGCGCCGGCGAAAATCAGCTCGGGCGAACTGCCGGAAACGTCGCCGATCCTCGCCGATCCGCGTTTCCTGCTCGCCGTCGTCGCCGCACCTGTTGGCGCGCCGCTCTTCCGCTGGCAGGAAGAGGAGCACGGCTCACGCATCGAGCGCGGTCAATGCCTGGAACAATGGGCCACCCAGGGCGGCGCCAACCTTGCCGTCGTCATGCCGGGCTGCGAGTTTGAGTGCCTGCTGCCGGACGCCTACTACTCCGCCTGCCGCGACGCGGACGAGCGCGTGCGCCCGCACACGATCCGCACCGCCGTGCGCTATCTGCTCGACACGATCGGCGCAGGCGCTCAGGACTTGCGCGCGGTCGTCGCCGGCTTCGGTGAGCGCCGTATCGACGAATACCGCATCGCTTTCACGAAACGCGGCAGCAACGATGTGCTATATGGCGTGGTCTGGCCGCTCTATGGCCGCGAGAACGGCGACGCCGAGATCGACGAAGAACCGACCGAAGAGAATGTCAGTAGCGGTCCGCTCGAAGAGATCGTTGCGCTGCTGAAGGAATCGGGCATCACCGACATCCGTCGTCACGCTGGCCGCTTCGAACCGGAATATTGCGATGACTGCGGCGTGCCGCTCTATGCGGATCCGCTCGGCGAGATCGTCCACGCCGAGATGCCAGAAGATGCTGAGCCCGTACAGCCACACTTCCACTAGGACAACGCCCAAATTCCTACCCGGTCCCGCCTGAGTGCGGGACTTTTTTTTGCCCTATGTCTTATGCCTTTTGGACAGGCCGCCAGCGCGCAACCTTTTTGTCATCATGGTGCTGTTGGTCTGGTTCACCGCCGCTTAGAAGCGGTGCGCGTTTCACAACATTGCGAGAGGCCGTCAACGAGAGGAGGGCATATCCATGCGGTTCGTTGTACTCAATCCGGACGCCGAAAGGCGCGAAGGGCTCAAGGCGCTGTTAAGACAAATCGACCGTCGCGCACGCTTCAATGATGCGCCGGACTGGCGCAGCGCTGAGCGCGCCTTGCAACGGTTTACCCCCAACCTCATCGTGATCGACTGGCACGACGGCATCCGCGCCGGCGAACTGCGCCACTTTGTCATGCGGCACCGCAGCTTGCCCGTCGCCATACTGGTTGACAGCACCGAGACGCCAACGACCGTGCGCGCGCTCATCAACGAAGGCGCCCGCGGCGTCATCCGGCGCACAACGGACTTCATCCTGATCGTGAAATTTCTGGAGCTCATCATGCTTGGCGGCGATCATCTGCCGGCCGACGTGCTCGGTCCATGCACGCCATGGCCCCTGCCACCCCGGCGCAATGCCAAGGCCGCCGCACAGGCCCGCAAGGTGCGTCCGAAAGTCGACCTCTCACCACGACAGGAGCAAATCCTGCGCTGCGTCCATATGGGCAATACCAACAAGATGATCGCGAGAGCGCTCGGCATCAGCGAGGGCACGGTGAAAGTCCATCTGACAAGCATCTTTCAGCAGCTCGGCGCGCCCAATCGCGCGGCGGCCGTCGCGATCTACAACGGATTGCTCGCGAACCAGCTGCAGGTGCTGCGCGCGCGATGCGAGCGGGCGGCGAAGCCCAGGCACGGCGAGCACGGTCCGGTGCCATTGCGCACACGCGACGGTCTGGCGCATCGCTATCCGTTGCTGTCAGGCGACAGTGGGGAGGCGCTGCCCATCGCCGCGGAGCCGGTGACGCCTTATGGCGACCCCGTCGCGGCGCAGCAGATACGCCCCGTCGAGGTCGGCGAGGCCAGTGAGAGCGCGGACGAGGAAGCCCTGCTGCTCGCCCGCGCACACGGCTTGCCTTCCAACGAGTAATATGAAGCACATGGGGTTCCTATTTACACCGCTTCCGCTCTGGGTTGCTATCGGTGCCTGGGTTGTCACCGTGGGGCTGCTCGCGCTCGCGCTATGGAAGAACCCCTTCAAACGTCTTCAGGACGCAACGCTCCAGCACGTGTGGCTTGCGATCGTCGTCGCGATCTCCGTGCTGTGGGCAAGCAATGCGTGGCTCGAAGACGGCACCGTGCTGCACCTGCTCGGCGCCACGCTCGTGGTCACGCTATTCGACTGGGGACTCGCGCTCGTCGCCATGGGCGTCGTCGTCGGGCTCGCCGCGCTTGTCTTCGACGCCCCCTGGGAAGGCATCGCCCTCACCTTCCTGATATTCGGCGCCTTCCCTGTCGCAATTTCCGCGCTGCTGCAGCGCGCCTGCACCGCGTGGCTGCCGCGCAACCTCTTCATGTTCATCGTCGGCCAGGGTTTCGTGTCGCCGGCCATCGCCGTTTCGGCTGCGGCCTATCTCGCGCTCGGCACCCATGTCGCGCTCAACGGCGGATCGGCGATCACCGTGCCCGCAGGCTATGCATTCAGCGTATTTCTGCTCGCTTCGGGCGAAGCCTGGTTCACAGGCATGGCAACGGCGCTGATCGCCGTCTACCGGCCGACCTGGGTCACTACCTACGACGTGCGGCGCTATCGCCTGGGCGGCCCGCGAACCTGAGCGCTGCCTCAAGCCACGCCCCACCGCCAGCAACGTGACGACGAGCGCGACGACACGTCGCGATCGGCCTTCGGCCCACACACAGTAGCGGTTGCGCCGATTCCATCGCTCAGGCAGAAGAAAATAATTGTTTCCGGATTGAACTCGACCCGGCCGTGCAGCATCTTACGGTGCCTGACGTCTCACCCCTCATCCCTAGCAAGCAGATGGACTGCAACCATGCATCCCGCCGGCTGTTGTTCGTAGCCGGTCAACTGGCGGCGTGCGCCGCGAGCCTCATGCTCATCGCCGCGCCAGCCGCGCAGGCCGATCAACTCGATCAACACAACGATCTCGTCAATCAGTTCGTCACCCAGATGCACGCGGACCCGCTAGTCGCGGACTGCGCGGCGCATGGCGATTTCGTAGCCAGCACGTCGACGGCGCTCGATCACGTCGAGTTTCCGCCCAGTTCGTTCGACAGCGCACACGCGAGCGTGACGCCGTGGAACGACTCGTTCGACGAAGGCAAGCAGCGCGTGAAGGTCGATACGATCGTGACAGTCGACGGCATCGGCATTCCCAAAGAAAGCGGCAATTCGCCCTATGACCTGAAGTTTCGCTGCGGCTATGTCGGGCAGCAGATGCTCGCGTTCAGCTGGAACGATCCGGTCCCGCCGGCGCACGCACGCAGCGAGCGCGGCACGGCCTCGAGCGGCGCACATGGAAAGGGCAAGCATTCGACCAAGAAGGCCACTGGCAAGGGCTCGAAGAAAGCACCCGCGAGCAAGTCGGGCCACAAGTCGTCGACGAGCAGCACGAAGTCGTCCAGCAAATCGACGACGACGAAATCCACAGCGAAGAAAACGACTTCAAAGAAGAAGACGACGGCGCACTGAACCCGTCGACGTTCGCGAAGCGAAAAAAAGGGGGATGCGGCCTGGCCGCTTCCTCCTTTTCTTCATGTCTGCGTGGCGAAGGCGCGTGTTACGCAAACGCCTCCACGTGATGCAGGATAGCCTGGAGCATCGCAGCGCCAAGCGCGGCGCTACGCTCGCCGTTCCAGCCTACGCGTTCGTCGGGCAGATTGGCGTTGTCCTTGAACGGCATCTCGAGCGTCAGCGACAGGCAGCCATAGCGATGGCCGATGTACTTCGACGCGAGCTTGAGCGCATCTTCGCGGTAGCGGCTCGCCTCGTAGCCGTGCTGATCCTGGAAGTCGGGGCTCGCCACCTTGAACGCCTCGATGAACGCCTTCTGCTCCGTGCGTTGCTGATCGGTAAAGCCCGGCAGCATTTCCGAGCCCGCCACGAACACATACGGAAGCGTCTCGTCGCCGTGGATGTCGAAGAAGAGATCGACGCCCGTGGCCTCGATCGCATCGCGCACGACCAGCACTTCGGGGCTGCGCTGCGCGTCCGGCGCCATCCACTCGCGGTTCAGGTTCGCGCCCACGGCGTTGGTGCGCAAATTCCCGTGCACGCTGCCGTCCGGATTCATGTTCGGCACGATATGGAACACAGCGCGGTCGTACAGCTTGCGCGCGACCGGATCGCCCGCCCAGTCGCCCCAACCGGCGAGCCGCTTGACCAACCCTTCGACGAACCACTCGGCCATGCTCTCGCCCGGATGCTGGCGCGCGATGATCCAGACCGTCTTCTTGGGCTTGCCGTCAGGCGCGGTGTCGCCCGGCATGCCGAGCGAGAGCAGCGACATGGGCCGGCCTTCCACGCTTTGGCCGAGTTCCGTGAGCGCGGCGTGCGGCAGCTGCTGAAGCGCGCCAAGGAACTCCGAATGACGCTCTTCGCTATACGGCTCGAAGTACGCGTAGTAGATGCTGTCGAAGTCGGGCGTGTGGTCGATGACGAGTTCCTTCCCGTCATACGAGGTCGGCACGCGGAACCAGTTCACGCGGTCGTAGCTCGCCGCGGCCTGGTAGTCGCGCCAGCCCTCGGGAAATGCGCAGGCCGACGCGTTCTCGAACGTCATCACGCAACGCTCGCCGCGCGCGCCCGAGAGGCGGAAGTAGAACCATTGCGCGAACTCGGACTGGTTGTCCGCTCGCACGCGCAAACGGATGTCGTCGGCGCGCTCGCACGACAGAACCTCGATCGCGCCCGCATCGAACTGGTTGGAGATGGCAATCGTCATGGTGTTTTCCTTCCCGCTTGCTTGTTCACTTACTCGGCGATGCGCCGACGAAATACATAGGTCGAATCGTTCGATGCATCCGCATCGAACGCGTAGCCTTCCACGTCGAACGCCTTGAGCCCTTCGGGCTCGGTAACGCGGTTCTCGACGGCATAACGCGCCATCAACCCGCGCGCGCGCTTCGCGTGGAAGCTGATGATCTTGTAGCGGCCGCCCTTCCAGTCTTCGAATACCGGCGTGATGACAGGCGCGGCGAGCTTCTTCGGCTTCACGGCCTTGAAGTACTCGTTCGACGCGCAGTTCACCACCACGCGCGCGCCCTTCGCCGCTTTCGCGTGGTTGTGCTCGATCTGCGCATTGATCGCGTGCGTGATGCGCTCGCCCCAAAACGCGTAGAGATCCTTGCCGCGCGCATTTTCGAAACGCGTGCCCATTTCCAGGCGATAAGGCTGCAGCAGGTCGAGCGGACGCAGCAGGCCGTAGAGCCCGGAGAGCACACGCACGTGCTGTTGCGCATAGTCGAGATCCGCCGACGAGAGCGACTTCGCGTCGAAGCCTTCGTAGACGTCGCCGTTAAATGCGAGCACGGCCTGCTTCGCGTTGATCTGGCTGAACTGCTTCGACCAGTCGGCATAGCGCTGGAAATTCAGGCGCGCGAGCGGGTCGGAAATGCTCATGAGCGAACCGATCTGCTGCGGCGAGAGACGGCGCAGGCCCGCGATCAGCTCGGCTGCGTCGTCGACGAAATCGGGGATGGTGTGGGCTTCGATGTGCGCCGGCGTGTCATAGTCGAGCGATTTGGCCGGCGACAGAACGATTATCATAGAGGCTTGCAGGCACGATGTGCCGATGTTCAAAGGCGAAAGCCCGATTGTAGCGAATTCACGAATGACCGGCCTCACGCCCCCAACCGCAGCATCCCCCTCGCCCGCCGCCGCTCGCGCGCTTCCCGTGGTTCTCGACTCGAACGTCTGGCTCGATATCCTCGTGTTCGACGACCCGCACACGCGCCCCATTCGCGCGGCGCTCCAGCGCGGCGCGATCCAGGCGCTGATCGACGCGCGCTGCCAGGCCGAGTTGGCCCACGTGCTCGACTATCCGCAGTTCGCTGGCCGCGGCGTCGCGAAAGCGGACGCGCTCGCGGCGCTGGGCGGGCTCGTCGAACGGGTCGAACTGCCCGAGCTTCCCGCCGACGCGCGGCCCCTGCCCCAATGCCGCGACCGCGACGACCAGAAGTTTCTGGAACTGGCGCGCGCAAGCGGCGCACAGTGGCTCGTCTCGAAGGACCGCGCGGTGCTCAAGCTCGCGAGGCGCGTGGCGCGCGACTTTGGCTTTCGCATTGCGACGCCTGACGCCTTCGTCGCCGAATGCGTGCAAAACGCTGCACAAGCGGCCCAGGCCTGATGCCCCTGCGTGACGGCGCGTGCGCCCGGCCTGACCACCGCAGCCGCGCCGATTTGCCTACAATCGGACTTTGACCCAACCTTTCCCGTCCCAACGTCCGACTCCCGCCCGCGACATGAACGCACCGCATCCCACGCAGAATTCGCAGGACACCCTGCTCACGCCCTCTTTTCCGTCGCGTCTGCCGAACGTCGGCACGACGATCTTCACCGTGATGAGCGCGCTCGCCGCCGAAAAGGGCGCGGTCAACCTGGGTCAGGGCTTTCCCGACTTCGATTGCGACGCGCGCATCGTAGACGCCGTCGCGCAAGCCATGCGCGAGAGCCACAACCAGTACCCGCCGATGACAGGCATCGCCGCGCTGCGCGAGGCGATCGCGGACAAGATCGAGCATGTGTACGGCCGCCGCTACGACGCCAATAGCGAGATCACGGTGACGGCTGGCGCCACGCAAGCCCTCCTCACGGCGATTCTCGCAACCGTGCACGCGGGCGACGAAGTGATCGTGGTCGAGCCGACTTACGACAGCTATTTGCCGTCGATCGAACTGGCAGGCGGCAAGCCCGTGTTCGTGACGCTCGAAGCGCCCGATTACGCGATTCCGTTCGACCGCCTCGCCGCGGCCATCACGCCGAAGACGCGCCTCATCCTCATCAACACGCCGCACAACCCCACGGGCACGGTGTGGCGCGCCGAGGACATGCAGAAGCTCGAAGAGATCGTGCGGGGCACCAACGTGTTGATCCTCTCCGACGAGGTCTACGAGCACATGGTCTACGACGGCCAGCCGCACGAGAGCGTGGCGCGCTATCCGGAACTGGCGGCGCGCAGCTTCATCGTGTCGAGCTTCGGCAAGACCTATCACGTGACGGGCTGGAAGGTGGGCTACGTCGCCGCGCCCGCACCGCTCACGGCCGAGTTCCGCAAGGTGCACCAGTTCAACGTGTTCACCGTGAACACGCCGATGCAGTTCGGCCTCGCGCAATATCTGCGCGATCCGAAGCCGTATCTCGAACTGCCCGCGTTCTACCAGAAGAAGCGCGACTTCTTCCGCGCCGGCCTCGCCAACACGCGCTTCAAGCTGCTGCCGTGCGAAGGCACCTACTTCCAGTGCGTGGACTATTCGGCGATCAGCGATCTGCCCGAAGCGGAATTCTCGAAATGGCTCACCGCGGAGATCGGTGTGGCCGCCATTCCGGTGTCGGCGTTCTATCACGAGGCGCACGAATCGGGCGTCGTGCGCTTTTGCTTCGCCAAGCAGGAAAGCACGCTCGCGACCGCTCTCGAGCGGCTCGCGCGGCTCTGACGTCGTGCGCGCGCGATGAATCCGCGATCGGCAGTGCGTTCCCGATCATCGCGCACAACCATGTGTAAAACCCCGCAATGCTTACGAATTCGCCTCGATATACGCCTTGCGGTCGGCGTTGACGCGCTGCGCCGTCGGGCGTTCACCGATCAGCTTGATATACGACTTCCAGTCGATGCCCACGTCGGCGAGGAAATCGCTGCCGTACACCGCCTGCGTCGCGCGGCCCACGAGCGGCAGGCTCACGAACGCCGCCGCATCGGCCACGCCGAACTGCTCGCCCGCCACGTAAGGCGCGAACTTCGCGATCCGCCTGAAGGCCGCCACGTAGCGGCGCAGGCGCTTTTCCATGGTCGCCTTGACCTCGTCGGTCGCCTTGCCGCCGAAGAACGCTTCGCCGTAAAGCTCGCGCGCGTTCAACTCCAGATGCGTCTCGATGAAGACGATCAGTTCGCGCTCCTTCGCCGCCTGCCACGGATCCGCCGCGAAAATGTGCTTCTCTGGAAAGCGCGCCGCCAGATACTCGACGATCACTTCCGACTCGCACAAGAAGCCCTGTTCCGTTTCGATAAATGGCACCTTGCCGCCCGGCGACTGCGCGAGCACCGCCTCTTCGAGCGGCAGCTTGTTCGGCACCTCCTCGAACTCGATGCCCTGCTCGAGCAGCAGAAGCTTGACCTTGTTGTAGTAATTCGAAAGCGCGAAACCGTGCAGCTTGATCATCCTCGTTGCCTCCTTGAGAGGGGCAGTTCCCTTATCGAAACTGCCGAACCGTTTTCATAAAATTGTACGACCGTGCTATTCTAGGCCAATCATGGAGCCAGGCTTCCAATGACTTCACATCATTTCAACATTGAGACAATCGGCATAGTCGGCACCGGCGCGATGGGCCGCGGCATCGCCCAGATCGCCGCGCAGGCGGGCCTCGCGGTGCGCCTCTACGACACGAATCCGCAGGCGGTCGCCGCCGCGCGCGACTATCTCGCCGACACCTTCGCGAAACTCGCCGCAAAAGGCAAGCTCGACGAGACCGCCGCCAACGCCGCGCTCGAACGCGTGAGCGGCGCGCACACGCTCGATGAACTCGCGGTCTGCGATCTCGTGATCGAGGCGATCGTCGAGAATCTCGAGGCCAAGCGTACCCTCTTTCGCGAGCTCGAAACCGTGGTGCGAGAGCGTTGCCTGCTCGTTTCAAACACTTCTTCGCTCGCCATTACGGCCATCGCCGCCGCATGCAGCGATCCCTCGCGCGTGGCGGGCTATCACTTCTTCAACCCCGTGCCGCTGATGAAGGTGGTCGAGGTGATCGACGGCCTGCGCAGCGATCCCGCCGCCGGCGACGCGCTGATGACGCTCGCGCGCCGCATGGGCCACACGCCCGTGCGCGCGAAGGACATGCCGGGCTTCATCGTCAATCACGCGGGCCGCGGCATGAATACCGAAGGCCTGCGCGTGGCGGGCGAAGGCGTAGCGAGCTTCGTCGAGATCGATCGCATCATGCGCGAACAGGCGGGCTTTCGCCTGGGACCGTTCGAGCTGCTCGACCTCACCGCGCTCGACGTCTCGCATCCGGTGATGGAGTCGATCTATCACCAGTTCTATGAAGAGCCGCGCTTCACGCCCTCGCCCATTACGGGCGTGCGGCTCGCGGGCGGGCTCGTTGGCCGCAAGGCGGGCGAAGGGTTCTATCGCTATGTCGATGGCAAGCAGCAGGTGCCCGACGAGCCCGCAGCGCCCACGGCGCTGCCCGCGCGCGTCTGGGTGAGCCGCCGCAACGCCGCCGCGCGTGACGCCGTGCTCGCGCTCGCGGCGAAAGCGGGTGTGTCCGTCGACGAAGGCGATACGCCGACAGCCGACGCGCTGATCGTCGTCGCGCCGCTCGGCCTCGACGCCACGACCGCCGCGCTCGACGAGCAGCTCGACGCGAGCCGCGTCGTCGCCATCGACACGCTGTTCCCGCTCGACACCGCGAAGCGCCGCACGCTGATGACGACGCCCGCCACCACGCGCGAAGCCCGCGACGCGGGCCACGCGCTCTTCGCCGCCGAGGGTATGCCGGTCACCGTGATCCGCGATTCGACGGGCTTCATCGCGCAGCGTATCGTCGCGACGATCGTCAACATCGGTTGCGACATCGCGCAAAAGCAGATTGCCACGCCCCGCGACATCGACCTCGCGGTCACGCTGGGCCTGGGCTACCCGCGCGGCCCGCTCGCGCTCGGCGACGCGCTGGGCGCGCGCACGATCCTCACGATCCTGCGCAATATCCACACCGTGCTCGGCGATCCGCGCTATCGCCCGTCGCCGTGGCTCGCGCGCCGCGCACAGCTCGGCCTTTCGCTGACGCAAGCAGAAGCAGCAGACATCAACGCATCGAACGAGGCACCGCAATGAGCGCCGAACTCCGCAGCACCCGCCCGCAAGGCCACGAATCGACACTCGTCCTCACGCTGTCGAACCCCGGCGCGCGCAACGCGCTGCATCCCGACATGTACGCCGCTGCCGTCGAAGCCTTCGACGCCGCCGAGCGCGACTCGTCGCTGCGCGCGATCGTCCTCACGGGCGCCGACAACTTCTTCTGTGCCGGCGGCAACCTTAACCGCCTGCTCGAAAACCGCGCGAAGGACCCTTCGGTGCAGGCCGCCAGCATCGACATGCTCGCTGCGTGGGTCACCGCGATGCGCCAGTCGAGCAAGCCGATCATCGCGGCCGTGGAAGGCGCGGCCGCCGGCGCGGGCTTCTCGCTCGCACTCGCCGCCGACCTGCTCGTCGCCGCCGACGATGCGAAGTTCGTCATGGCCTATTCGCGCGTGGGTCTGACGCCCGACGGAGGCGGCTCGTGGTTCCTTGCGCGCTCGCTGCCGCGCTCGCTCGCGTTCGAGCTGATGCTGGAAGGCAAGCCGATCGGCGCGGCGCGTCTAGCGGAACTGGGCGTCGTGAACCGGCTCGCGAAGCCGCAAACGGCGCTCGATACGGCACTTGCCTGGGCCGACGAACTCGCGAAGATCTCGCCGAATTCGGTGGCGCGCATCAAGGGTTTGACGAGCGTCGCGGACTCGCAACCGCTCGAAGCACAGCTCGCTGCGGAGCGCGAAAGTTTCGTCGCGTCACTGCATCACCGCGACGGCCTCGAAGGCATTACCGCGTTCCTCGAAAAGCGCGCCCCTGTCTACAAGTAAATCCGCTTCAATCCGCACGAGCGGCACACCCATGACCGAATATCAGTTGCCCGCGCGCCGGCGCCTCTACGTGATGCGTCACGGCGACGTCACCTACTTCGACGAGACGGGTCGCGCAATCGACCCGGACACCGTGCCGCTCAACGAGAACGGCCGCGCCCAGGCCACCGCCGCCGGCGAAGCGTTCGCCTTGCAGGGGGTGCGTTTCGATCGCGTGATCGTGAGCGGACTGCGCCGCACGGTCGAGACTGCGCAGCGCGTGCTCGCGGCAACTGGTCAGTCGATCGAACTCGAGGTGCAGAGCGCGTGGGAAGAGATTCGCGGCGGCCGTCTCGCCGCCATTCCCCCCGCTGAAGTCGAAGCCGCCTTTCTGCGCGTGTTCGACGGCATCGTGCCGGAAGACACGCGCTTTCTCGGCGGTGAGACCATCGGCGAGCTGCTCGACCGCGTGCTGCCGCCGCTCGATGCGCTGCGCGCCGACCGTTCGTGGGACTCGGCGCTGCTCGTGCTGCACGGCGGCGTGAACCGCGCGATTCTCTCGCATGCGATCACGGCGGGCGGACGCGCATTCTTCGGCCATCTCGCGCAGGCCACGGGCTGCATCAACGCGCTCGATGTCGGCGCCGCGCCGCGAGACTGGGTCGTGCGCATGCTCAACCACGCGCCGCGCTCGCCGCTGCACCGCGACACCCGCAACACGACGATGGAGATGCTGTACGCGCAGTACCTGCGCTATAAACCGCGCGGCTGACGCGCGGCGACCCACAGGAGAATCAGGAGAAGGGAGACGAATATGGCGCAAGCCACCCCGGATGGAGACACGCAAAACAACGCGCAACCGCGCCCCGACTACTCGGCGTTCGAAGGTACGCGCCCGGTTGCCGAGCGCCAGCGCTTCGACACCGAGGCGCTGGGCGCCTGGCTCGCCGCTCACGTGGAAGGCTTCCAAGGCCCCCTCACGATCGAGCAGTTCGCCGGCGGCCAGTCGAACCCGACGTTCAAGCTCGTCACGCCCGGGCGCACCTACGTGATGCGCGCGAAGCCGGGACCCAAGGCGAAGCTGCTGCCGTCTGCGCACGCGATCGAACGCGAATACCGCGTGATGGACGCACTCGCCGCAACCGGCGTACCGGTCGCAAACATGCTCGCGCTGTGCGACGACGAGGGGGTAATCGGCCGCGCGTTCTACGTGATGGAGTTCGTCGAGGGCCGCGTGCTCTGGGACCAGTCTCTGCCCGGCATGACGCCTGAGCAACGCGGCGCGATCTACGACGAGATGAACCGTGTGATCGCCGCGCTCCACAACGTGAAGCCCGACGCCGTGGGCCTCGCCGACTATGGCAAGCCAGGCAATTATTTCGCACGCCAGATCGATCGCTGGAGCCGCCAGTATCAGGCCTCGGAAACGGAGCGCATCGACGCCATGCATCACCTGATCGAATGGCTGCCGCAACACATGCCCGCCGATGCGGGCTCGCGCGTATCGGTCGTGCATGGCGACTACCGCCTCGACAACCTGATCTTTCACCCGCACGAGCCGCGCGTGCTGGCCGTGCTCGACTGGGAGCTCTCCACACTCGGCGACCCGCTCGCCGACTTCTCCTATCACTGCATGGCCTGGCACGTCGATCCCGCGCAGTTCCGCGGCATTGCCGGGCTGGACTGGCAGGCGCTCGGCATTCCCGACGAGGCGCAGTACGTCGCGCGCTATTGCGAGCGCACCGGCCTCGAGATTCGCGGCGACTGGAACTTCTATCTTGCGTACAACATGTTCCGGATCGCGGCGATCCTGCAGGGCATCATGAAACGCGTGGTGGACGGCACAGCCGCGAGCGCGCAGGCCATCGACGCAGGGCGCCGCGCGAGGCCGATGGCGGAGCTCGCCTGGCGCTACGCGCAGAAGGTGCGCTGAATCCGGTTCGAGAACGACTCATTTTTCACTGTCACTGCATCGCATTGCGAGGTTACCGATGAATTTCGATTACTCCCCGAAAGTGCAGGCGCTGCGCGAGAAGCTGCTCGCGTTCTTCGACGAACACATCTATCCAAACGAAGCCGTTTTCCACGAGGAAGTCGAGCGCAATCGCGCGAATGGCAACGCGTGGGTGCCCACGGAGATCGTCGAGCAGTTGAAGGAAAAGGCGCGCGCGGCCGGGCTGTGGAACCTGTTCCTGCCTGCCTCCGAACGCGGCGCGGGCCTCACGAACCTCGAATATGCGCCACTGTGCGAAATCATGGGCCGCGTGCACTGGGCACCTGAAGTGTTCAACTGCAGCGCGCCCGACACCGGCAACATGGAAACCATCGAGCGCTACGGCAGCGAGGCGCACAAGCAGCAATGGCTCGCGCCGCTGCTGGCAGGCCAGATCCGCTCCGCCTTCCTGATGACCGAGCCCGACGTGGCCTCGTCGGACGCGACGAACATCCAGACGCGCATCGAGCGCGACGGCGATGACTACGTGATCAACGGCACGAAGTGGTGGTCGTCGGGTGCGGGCGACCCGCGCTGCGCGATCTACATCCTGATGGGCAAGACCAATCCCGATGCGCCGCGCCATGCTCAACAGTCGATGATCCTCGTGCCCTCGGACTCGGCCGGCATCACCGTGCGCCGCCCGCTCACCGTATTCGGCTACGACGACGCGCCGCACGGCCATATGGAGATCACGCTCGAAAACGTGCGCGTGCCCGCTGCGAACATTTTGCTCGGCGAAGGCCGCGGGTTCGAGATCGCGCAAGGGCGACTGGGACCGGGCCGCATTCACCACTGCATGCGTCTCATCGGCCTCGCGGAACGCGCACTCGAATTCATGGCGAAGCGCGCCCTTTCGCGTGTAGCATTCGGCAAGGCAGTCGCCCAGCAGACCGTCACGCAGGAGCGCATTGCCGAAGCGCGCTGCATGATCGAACAGGCCCGGCTGCTCACGCTCAAGACCGCGTACATGATGGATACCGTCGGCAACAAGGGCGCGCGCGGCGAGATCGCCATGATCAAGGTGGTGGCGCCGAACATGGCCTGCCAGGTGATCGACTGGGCCATGCAGGTGCACGGCGCGGCGGGCGTGAGCGGCGACTTCCCGCTGGCGTACTCGTACGCTTCGGCGCGCACGCTGCGCTTCGCCGACGGACCCGACGAAGTGCACCGCAACGCCATCGCCAAGCTCGAACTCGCGCGCCATATGGACGCGGGAGCGGCGTCGCGCGTAGAGATGCCGGTCACGCGTTCGTAGGTCCGCGCAAGTCCACAAGCGCAGCAGGGGCGCTCTTGCGCCCTCTGCGAGCGACGCCGATCTATGCTAATTTGCGCCAGATCGGGCGTCGCGGAAGACTAGCCAGACTTTCGCGGCGCCTTCTTTCATGGTGCCAAGGAGCCACGATGATCGACGTCTACAGCTGGGCCACGCCGAACGGTCACAAAGTCCATATCATGCTCGAGGAAACCGGCCTCGAATACCGGGTGCATCCGGTCGATATCGGTGCGGGCGACCAGTTCAAGCCCGAATTCCTCGCCATCAGCCCGAACAACAAGATTCCCGCCATTACCGACTCCGAAGGCCCGCGCCGCGCCGACGGCCAGCCGTTCTCGCTGTTCGAGTCGGGCGCGATCCTGATCTACCTCGCCGCGAAAACCGGCCGCTTCATGCCTGAGGACCTCGCCGCGCGCTACGACGTGCTGCAATGGGTGATGTTCCAGATGGGCGGCCTCGGCCCCATGCTCGGCCAGGCGCACCACTTCCGCATCTATGCGCCCGAGAAGATCGAGTATGCGGTCAATCGCTACACGAACGAAGCGACGCGGCTCTACAACGTGATGGAAACGCAGCTGGAAAAGACCGAGTATCTGGCCGGCGACGAGTACACCATCGCGGATATCGCCGCTTTCCCGTGGACGCGCTCCTGGCAAAACCAGGGCATCGATCTCGATTCGCTGCCCAACGTGAAGCGCTGGCACGAAACGATCGCGGCGCGGCCGGCGGTCAAGCGCGGCGTGGAAGTGCTCGCCAATGCGCGCAAGCCGCTCATGGACGACAAGGCGAAGGAGATGCTGTTCGGCGCGACGCAGTACGCCAGGCACTAACTCACTACGCCAAAACCCGCGCAATACCAAAGGGGCGCCTACCTTGCAGCGGAGCGCCCCTTTTCGTTGAGCACGCAACTACCCCTAAAAGTAGTGCCGCGTGATGAACTCGGCCACGCACGCGGGCCGCTCGCTGCCCTCGCGCTCGATGCTCACATCCCACGCGACCTGCACGCCGCCGCCCTCCACGTCGCTCACTTCTTTCACCGCGATACGTGCACGCACCTTCGCGCCCACAGGGACCGGCTGCGTGAAGCGCACGCGGTTGAGCCCGTAATTCACGCCCATGCGCTGACGCATGTGCAGCGTTGCGCCGAGCAGCACAGGAATCAGCGAAAGCGTAAGAAAGCCGTGCGCAATCGGGCTGCCAAACGGCGACTCGCGGCGCGCACGTTCGGCGTCGATATGGATCCACTGGTGGTCACCGGTGGCATTGGCAAAACCGTGCACGTCCGCCTCGCTCACCTCGCGCCAGCCGCTCACGAGCGGCCCCGCGCCGATCAGCGCGCGCAACGCCGCCGCGTCGGCAATCTGCATGACATCGCTTTCGCTCACGTTGCGCTCCCTGGATGGCGAAGGCCGAACAGCGCCTTCGAACGCACGGTCACAATCAGTTCGCCGTGCTGGTTGTGTCCTTCCCACTGCGTTTCGACGATGCCGCGATCGGGCTTGCTCGCCGAAACGCGCTTGCTCAGGATCGCGTTCGTCATCGTCAGCGTATCGCCCACGCGCGTGGGCTTGAGCCAGCGGATCTCGTCGACGCCGGGCGAGCCCATCGAGGTCGAGTCCTTGAGAAAGTTGCGCACCAGCATGCCCATCATGACCGAGCAGGTATGCCAGCCACTCGCGACGAGGCCGCCGAACATCGACGCTTCGCCGCCCGCCTCGCTAATGTGGAACGGCTGCGGATCGAACTGCTCCGCGAATTGGACCACCTCGTCGCGCTTAAACGTGTGGGAACCGATCACATAGCGCTTGCCCACTTCGAGATCTTCGTAACTCACGCCCATCCATATTCTCCGCTGATGTTGCCTGCTGCCGCCACGCGTTACGCTGCCTGCGCGAAACCGGGCAGCGAAGCGAAGCGTTCAAGATGATGATCGACATCACCGAGCGTCGTTTCGATGATCGCGAGACGCTTGAACAGATGCGCGGCCGCCACTTCGTTGGTGACGCCCATGCCGCCGTGCAGCTGCACGGCCTGCTGGCCGATGAAACGCGCCGCCTGCCCCACGCGCACCTTCGCTGCCGAGATCGCACGGCGCCGCTCTTCGACCGATTCGCTACTGTAACGCGCGGCGGCGAGGTAAGTCAGCGAGCGGGCCTGCTCGGCGTGGATCAGCATCTCCGCCATGCGGTGCTGCAACGCCTGGAAGCGCGCGATCGGCACGCCGAATTGTTGACGCGTCTTCGTGTATTCGACCGTTGCGTGATTGAGCGCGTCCATTGCACCCACGGCTTCCGCACAGAGCAGGAACGTGGCGTAGTCGGCAATCTTCTCCCACGTCGTCGCGCCGGCGTGCGCGTCGCCCAGACGGCGCGCGTGCGCTTCCTTGAAGGTCAGCGTTGCGGCGCGCTGGCCGTCGATCGTGCGGTAATCGCTCACCTCGACACCCTGCGCATCGCGCGCGACGACGAAGAGCGCAACCTCGCCCGCGAAGCGCGCCGGCACGATCCAGTAGCTGGCCTGGGCGCCGTGCTGCACGACCGATTTCGTGCCGGTGAGCGCGAAGCCGTCGCCCGTTTCCTTCGCCTGCGTTTCCAGCGAGAACAGGTCGTAGCGCGACTGCGGCTCGTGGAACGCGGCAGCAAGCTTGATCTCGCCCGAGGCGACGCGTTCGAGCAGCGCCGCGTTTTCCGCGTTTTCCGCGTTTTCCGGTTCAGCCGCACCGCCCGCGAGCTTGAGCGCCTCGACGCCCACCGCGGTTGCCCAGTACGGTTCGACCACGAGCGCGCGGCCCAGCTCCTGCATGACGACGAGCATGTCGAACGGCGCGCCGTCGAAGCCGCCCTGCTCCGCCGGCACTGGCAGCGCGGTCAGTCCGAGTTCGACGAAGGCGTTCCAGTGCTGAGCCGAGACGCCGGCGGGTGTCTTCACGATCGCCTGACGCGCTTCGAAGCCGTAGTTCTTGTCGAGATAGCGACGCAGCGCGTCGGCGAGTTGCTGTTGTTCTTCGGTGAAATTGAAGTTCATTGCGCCGCTCCTCAAATCCCCAGAATCATCTGCGAGATGATGTTCTTCTGAATTTCGTTCGAGCCGCCGTAGATCGACGTCTTGCGATAGTTGAAGTAGTACGCCGCGAGCGGGGCCGCGTCGTCGTCACCGCCGGCCGCGTATTCGTGCTCGCCTTCGAGGAAGGCCGGATCGAACGGCGCCGCAAGCGGGCCGACCGCGTCGACCATCAGCTCGGTCAGCGCCTGCTGGATCTCCGTGCCCTTGATCTTGAGCATCGACGCTTCGGGACCGGGGCCGCGCCCGCCCGCCGCGCTCGCGATCACGCGCTCGGCCGTGACTTCGAGCGCCATCAGCTCGATTTCGACGGCAGCCACGCGCGCCGCGAACACGGGATCTTCGAGCAGCGGCTTGCCATGCTTCTTCTGCCTGAGCGCGACGCCCTTGAGGAACGCGAGTTCGCGGTTCGACGCGCCCACGCGCGCAATGCCCGTGCGTTCGTGGCCGAGCAGATACTTCGCGTAGGTCCAGCCGCGGTTCTCCTCGCCAACGAGATTTTCGACGGGCACCTTCACGTCTTCGAAAAATACTTCGTTGACCTCATGGTCTTCATCGAGCGTGATGATCGGACGCACGGTGATGCCGGGCGTTTTCATGTCGATGAGGAGAAACGAAATGCCTTCCTGTTTCTTGGCAGCAGGATCGGTGCGCACGAGGCAGAACATCATGTCGGCGTACTGGCCGAGCGTGGTCCAGGTCTTCTGTCCGTTCACGACGTAGTGATCGCCTTCGCCGCTTTTCACAAGAACGGCACGCGTGCGCAACGACGCGAGGTCGGATCCCGAGCCCGGCTCGGAGTAGCCCTGGCACCACCAGTCTTCGCCGGAAAGGATGCGCGGGAGATAGCGGCGCTTCTGGGCCTCGTTGCCATATTTCATGAGCACGGGCGCGACCATCGACACGCCGAACGGCAGTACCGGCGGCGCGCCGATGCGGCCGCACTCGGCATCCCAGATATGGCGTTGCGTTTCGGTCCAGCCGGGCCCGCCCCACTCCGCGGGCCACGCAGGCGCGGACCAGCCCTGCTTGCCTAGCAGTTTGTGCCAGTTGGCAATGTCGTCGCGCGAGAGGCGTTTGTGGTTGAGAACCTTGTCGCGCATCGCTTGAGGCAGATTGGCCTCGAGCCAGGCGCGGATTTCGGCGCGAAATGCGTCGTCAGCGGGGGTGTAGTCCAGATCCATGCGCAATGTCTCCTGGCCGCGGCCGGTGCGGAGCGTTCCCCGCGCCGCGGCGAAGACCCGCATGGCGTTATTGCAGCGGACCCTTCAACGCGGCCGGAACCGGCAGCGGCATCACATCGATGCCTTCTTCGACGAGAGCTTGCGCATCGTCCGCAGAAGCGACTCCACGGATGTTGCGCGACGGCGCTTCGTTGTAGTGAATGCGCCGCGCCTCCTCGGCGAAACGGTCGCCTACGTTCTCCGTCTTCTCGAGGACCTCGCGGATTACACGCATCGCATGCGCCTGCCATTGCGCTGCCTGCTCGTGCGGCGACGCTTTCGGCGTTTCGCTCGCGCCGGACAGGTTCAGCCGGGGCGCGGACGGCAAGCGGGTCACATGGGTGGCACCGCACATCGGACATTCGACCAGCTTGCGGGACAGTTGCGACTCGAAGTCGTCAACCGATGCGAACCAGCCTTCAAACCGATGGCCGTCTGGACACTGTAAATCGAGGACCTTCATGGGGAATCGAGGCTTGCAATGAGTTTAGCGCAAATCGTAAATTTGTGAACGACCGTTCGAAAAAATTCCTGCGGCCAGCCACCGGGGATTTTCCCGGGGGTTCGATTGTAGCGCCGCTCGGGCGGGCGCGCTGGAGGTGCTTCGAGGCGTATTCTGCTTCCGGTGCGCGTAGAAGCGACAACGGCGGTCACAAGGGCCGCCGTCGATCGGGAATTGGCTGCGCCGCGTAGCGTGTCAGCCCTGCTCCGCCTTCGCGAGCGGCCACGCGCCCGACAGCGCCTTTTCGAGCCAGAACGTACCGACGATCGTCTTCACGTCGGTGATCTTGCCCGTTCGCACCCATTCGAGCAGTTCGGGAACCGTCGCCGTGAAGGTTTCGAGAAACTCGCCGTCGTCGAGTTGTGCCGCGCCTGCGGTCAAGCCGCGTGCGAGGTAAATGTCGATGAACTCGGTCGAGTACGAGATCACGGGATGGATCTGCGCGAGATACACATACTCGCGCGCCGTATAGCCCGTCTCCTCCTTCAGTTCGCGGATCGCGCAGGCGAGCGCGCCCTCCTGCGGATCGAGCTTGCCTGCCGGGAATTCGGTCATCACGCGCGAGAGGGGATAGCGGTACTGGCGCTCCATCAGCACGCGGCCGTCGTCGAACAGCGGGATGACCATCACCGCGCCAGGATGCTGGACGAACTCGCGCGTGGCGTGTTTGCCGTCCGGCAGCGCGACGGTGTCGCGCTTCAGGGTAAGAAAATTGCCCGCGTAGAGCGTCGTGCTTTCCACGCACGTCTCGGCGAGCGCCGGGTCGTGTTGATGATGTTCAGCCATAGTCAGCCTCGTGGGTGCTCAGAAAAATCGGGAAGCCGCGGGCGCGCCGCTTGAAGTGAAATCGGCCAGACTGCGGGTCGCACCGCGCGTGCCGGCCGCGGGCCGGCTACGCGCGTCACGCCGGGCGGCGTTTGACGAGATATTGCCAGGTGAAGCCGGGGAACGCGAACACGACAAAAAGACTGAAGGTGATCGCGTAGAACTGCCAGCCCTGGTCAAAACGATTGCCGGCGCGCGCCTCCAGCAGGAAGCCGAACGTACCGACCACAAAATACAGCACGATCATTTCAGCGATGCGAATCCACGCACTCTTCTTCGGTGCGCGAAGCGGCACGACGCCGAACAATCGCTGGTTGAGGAACGGTAGGTTGGCGCCCGCGAGCGCCAACAGCACGATGAACCAGCCGGCTGCCGACATTAGAGCGGCAGCGTATGCGTGACAGCCTGCAGGCAGATCGACATCAGCGGGCCAGGAATGATGCCGAGCACGAGCACCGCCACGCCGTTGAGCGTGAGCAGCGCGCGGTTGCATGCGTGGCTCTCGATCGGAGCTTCGTCCTGCGGTGCGTCGAAGTACATCAGCTTGACGATACGCAGGTAGTAGAACGCGCCGAACAGCGACGTGATCACGGCGAGCACGGCAAGCCACGTGAGGCCTGCGTTCATGGTCGCTTCGAGCACGGCGAGCTTCGCGTAGAAGCCGACCGTCGGCGGAATGCCGGCGAGCGAGAACATCATGAGCATCATGACGAACGCGAACACCGGGTTGCGCTGGTTCAAGCCCTTGAAGTCGTCGATCGTTTCCGCTTCGAAATCGCGGCGGGAAAGCAGCATGACCACGCCAAACGCGCCGAGTGTCGTGATCAGGTAGACGATACTGTAGAACATGGCCGAGCTGTATGCGCTGGCCGCGCCCGTCGCCTTGTTGTCGACGATGCCGGCGAGCAGGCCGAGCAGCACGAAGCCCATGTTCGAAATGGCCGAGTACGCGAGCATGCGCTTGATGTTGCGCTGGACGATACCCGTAATGTTGCCGACGATCATCGAAAGTGCCGCGAGGATGATCAGCATCTCTTGCCAGTCCACTGCCAGCGGCAGCAGGCCCATCACGAGGAAGCGCACCGCCCATGCGAATGCCGCGACCTTCGGGCCGCCGCCGGTGAGCAGCGTCATGGCCGTAGGCGCGCCTTGATAGACGTCGGGCACCCACATGTGGAACGGCACCGCACCCATCTTGAACGCCACGCCGGCGACGATGAACACCACGCCGAACAGCAGGACGATATCGTTGATGTGGCCCGAAGCCACGGCCTTGAACACTTCGTTCAGTTCGAGCGAGCCGGTCGCGCCGTACAGCATCGAGATGCCATAGAGCAGGAAGCCTGAAGCGAGCGCACCCAGCACGTAGTACTTCATGGCCGCTTCGTTCGACTGCGCCGCGTCACGACGCAGTGCGATGACCGCATAGAGCGAGAGCGACATCAGCTCGAGGCCGAGGTACAGCGTGAGGAAGTTGTTGCCCGAGATCATCGTGAGCTGGCCGAGCAGCGAGAACAGGCCAAGCAGGAAGAACTCGCCCCGGAACATGTCGCGGTCTTCGAGGTACTTGCGCGAGTACACGATCGACACGGCGTAGCCGAGCGTGACCACCGCCTTCATGGCGCTCGCGAACGGATCGACCACGTACATGCGCGTGAAGTAGTAGTACACGTGCGGATCGAACGCGTCCACCGCGAACCAGATACCGGCTATGACCGTGGTCAGCAGCGCGATGAAGTAGGTCGTGCGCCGGTTTTCAGGACCGGTGAACGTGTCGTTGAGCCACGCGACGACGAGGCCGGTCATCACCAGGCCGTCGGGCAGCAGAGCGTACATAGGGGCGTTTGGCATGATCTTTTGTTCCTCCGCTCGGGTATTACTGTGACAGCGGCAGTTTCGACACTGCGACGTGGGAGAGGAGGTTTTCCACGGAAACGTGCATCACATCGGTAAAGGGCTTCGGGTAGACGCCCATGAAAAGCGTAAACAGTGCGAGCACCCCAAGAATGAAGTATTCGCGACCGTCGATGTCCTTCAACTCGCGAACGTGGTCGTTCGCGATGGCGCCGAAGTACACCCGCTTGTACATCCACAACGTATAGGCCGCGCCCAGGATCAGCGTGAACGCCGCCCCGAAAGCGATCCAGAAGTTGTACTTCACAGCCGCCAGAATCACCATGAATTCGCCGACGAATCCCGAGGTGCCCGGCAGACCGCAGTTGGCCATCGCGAACAGCATAACCAGCGCCGCGAACTTCGGCATGGTGTTGACCACACCGCCGTAATCCGCGATATCGCGTGTGTGCATGCGGTCATACAGCACGCCGATGCACAGGAACATGGCGCCCGAGACGAAACCGTGCGAGATCATCTGGATGATCCCGCCTTCCATCGCGAGTTGGCTCGACGGGCCGAACATAAAGAAGCCGAGCGTGACGAAGCCCATGTGGGCAATCGACGAGTACGCGACCAGCTTCTTCATGTCCGCCTGCACCATCGCCACGAGGCCGATGTAGATCACGGCGATCAAGGACAGCGTGATGATGACCGGCGCCAGGTAGTGACTCGCGTCCGGCGTGACCGGCAGCGAGAAACGCAGGAAACCGTACGCGCCGAGCTTGAGCATGATCGCGGCCAGCACGACCGAGCCGCCCGTGGGTGCTTCGACGTGCGCGTCCGGCAACCACGTGTGGACCGGCCACATCGGCACCTTGACGGCGAACGCGAAGAAGAACGCGATGAACAGCAGGATTTGCGGCGTCATGGCGATCTTCGCGGCCTGCCAGGAGGCGAGGTCGAAGGTCCCGGTAATGCGGTACAGGTACAGCAACGCGACCAGCATGAGCAGCGAGCCGGCCAGCGTGTAGAGAAAGAACTTGAACGCTGCGTACACGCGGTTCGGGCCGCCCCACACACCGATGATGATGTACATCGGAATGAGCGTGGCTTCGAAGAACACGTAGAACAGCAGACCGTCGGCGGCGCAGAAAACGCCGATCATGATGCCCGACAGGATGAGGAACGACGCGTAATACTGCGCGACGTTCTTCGTGATGACCTGCCAGCCCGCGATCACGACGATCACGGTGATGAGTGCCGTCAGCACGACGAACCACATCGCGATGCCGTCGACGCCCAGGTGATACGCAATATTGAACCGCTCGATCCAGACCGCCTTCTCCTCGAACTGCAGGGAAGCCGTGCTCGTATCGAAGCCCGCGACGAGCGGAAGGGTGACGAGGAAACTAAGCACCGAACCGATGAGTGCGAGCCAGCGGTCCGCACTCGGGTTCCGACGGGAACCCACTACAAGAACGATGACGCCGAATACGATCGGCATCCATATCGCAATACTGAGAATCGGAGTTGCGTGCATGCGTTTCCTCGCCTTATTTTGCCTTATTTGCCGCCGAGCGTTACAAACAGGGTAAGGAGGCCAAGCATGCCAATGATCATGGCAAATGCGTAGTGGTAGATATAGCCGGATTGCAGGAAACGAATGACACTTGCAAACCAGCCGATAAACTTGGCGCTCCCGTTTACGACGCCGTCGATCACGACGACATCGCCCTCCTTCCACAGACCGCGACCGATCGCGACTGCTCCGCGAGCGAAGACGATTTCGTTGATCTTGTCGAGGTAGTACGCGTTTGCCAGCAGCTTGTAGACCGGCGAGAAAGTGCGCGACACGACGGCCGGCAGTTCCGGGCGCTTCATGTAGAAGAACCACGCCACCACCACACCCGCGAGTGCGAGCCACACCGGCAAGCCCGAGAACGCATGCGCGCCCATCGCGGCCCAGCCCTGGAATTCCTTGCCCATCTCCGCGAGCGCTTCGTGGTTCTCGCCAACGAAGATGACGTTCTGGAACGCCACGCCATGCGAGAAGAAGTCACCGAAGAGCAGCGGCTGGATCGCGAACGCACCGGCGATCACCGAGGGAATCGCGAGCAGAACGAGCGGCACCCAGATGACCCACGGCGACTCGTGCGGCACGTGCACGTGGTGTTCGTCGTGACCGTGGCCATGATCGCCGTGATCGCTGTGGGCAGCATTCGCGGCTTCGATCGCCATCGGCGACTCGGGGTGCTTCGGACCGCGGAAGCGCTCTTCACCGTGGAACACGAGGAAGTACATACGGAACGAGTACAGCGCCGTGACGAACACGCTCGCAACCACCGCGAAATACGCGAAGCCCGAACCCGGCAGGTGCGAGAGCTTCACTGCGTCGATGATCGAATCCTTCGAGTAGAAGCCCGAGAAGAACGGCGTGCCGATCAGCGCGAGCGAACCGATGAGCGAGGTGATCCACGTGATGGGCATGTACTTGCGCAGGCCGCCCATGTTTCGCATGTCCTGATCGTGGTGCATGCCGATGATGACCGAACCCGCGCCGAGGAACAGCAGCGCCTTGAAGAACGCGTGCGTCATCAGGTGGAAGATCGCGACCGGGTAAGCCGAGACGCCGAGCGCCACGGTCATGTAGCCGAGCTGCGAGAGCGTGGAGTAAGCCACCACACGCTTGATGTCGTTCTGGACCACCCCGAGGAAGCCCATGAAGAGCGCGGTAATGGCGCCGATCACGACGATGAACGACAGCGCGGCTTCGGAAAGTTCGAACAGCGGCGACATGCGCGCGACCATGAAGATACCGGCCGTCACCATGGTTGCCGCGTGAATCAGCGCGGAGATCGGCGTCGGGCCTTCCATCGAGTCCGGGAGCCAGACGTGCAGCGGGAACTGAGCCGACTTGCCCATTGCGCCAATGAAGAGGCAGATACACGCAACGGTGAGCAGGTTCCACGAGGTGCCCGGGAACGTCAGCGCGGCGATTTCATGACCCTTCGCGAAGATGTCGTTGTAGTTGAGCGAGCCGCCGAACGCGAGCAACAGGCCAATACCGAGCAGGAAGCCGAAGTCGCCGACGCGGTTCACGAGGAACGCCTTCATGTTCGCGTAGATGGCGCTTTCACGCTTGAAGTAGAAGCCGATCAGCAGGTACGAGACGAGACCCACCGCTTCCCAGCCGAAGAACAGCTGCAGGAAGTTGTTGGCCATCACGAGCATCAGCATCGAGAACGTGAAGAGCGCGATGTACGAGAAGAAGCGCTCGTAGCCCTCTTCTTCTGCCATGTAGCCGATCGTGTAGATGTGCACCATCAAGGACACGAAGGTCACGACGACCATCATGAGCGCAGTCAACGAGTCGATGAGGAAGCCAACTTCGAACTTCAGGCTGCCAACCGACATCCATTCGTAGACAGTCGCGTTGAAGCTCGCGCCGCCCATCACGTCGAAGAACGTGATGAGCGAAAGCACGAACGCAATCGCGACGCCGAGAATGGTCACCGTATGCGCGCCCGCGCGCCCGATCGTTTTGCAAAAGAGACCGGCAATCAGAGAACCGGCGAGAGGAGCCAGCGGGATCGCCAGCAGAAGAGTTTCGTTGAGAGTCGTTGCCATAAAGTCAGCCTGCCTTAGCCTTTGAGCTGATCGAGATCCTCGACATTGATCGTGTCGAGGCTGCGGAACAGGGTCACAAGAATAGCCAGACCAATTGCAGCTTCCGCCGCCGCAACTGTAAGCACGAAGAACACGAAAATCTGTCCGTGAACGTCACCGAGATAATGCGAGAACGCGACAAAGTTCGTGTTCACCGCTAACAACATCAGCTCAATCGCCATCAGGATGATGATGACGTTGCGCCGATTGAGAAAAATGCCAACGATCGAGATCGCAAAAAGGATCGCGCCGAGGACGAGGTAATGGGCCAGTGTCAGCATGGTTCGCTCCTTCGCGCTTAGCTCTTCGTTGCCGGTGCGGCCGGCGCGGCACCTGCCGCAGGCGCAGCCCCGGCCTCGGCTTGCGCCGGTTCCGCCGGCTCCGGCACTTCCACGACGGCCTGCATCTTCACGAGGCGCACGCGGTCCTCGCGACGCACCTTGACCTGCTTCGACACGTCCTGGCGCTTCGAGTCCTTCGGCTCGCGCACCGTGAGCGCGATAGCCGCGACGATCGCCACCAGCAGCACGAGGCCGGCGACTTCGAAGGCGAAGATGTAGTCGGTGTAGATGATCTTGCCGATCAGGTGCGCGTTCGAGATCGCGGCGGCGGCGGCCGGCGTGGTGTCGGGCACCGGCGTGCTCGTCGCGCCGAAGCCGTGCCACAGGATCAGCGCGGTTTCGACCACGATGATCGCGCCCACGATGGTCGCCACCGGGATGAAGCGCTTGAAGTCGCGGCTCAGCACGTCGATGTTGATGTCCAGCATCATCACCACGAACAGGAACAGCACCATCACCGCGCCCACGTAGACGAGCACCAGCAGGATCGCGAGGAATTCGGCCTCGAGCAGCATCCAGATCGCGGCCGCGTTGAAGAACGCGAGCACGAGGAAGAGCGCAGACGCGACAGGATTGCGCGAAGTGATCACCTTCAGCCCTGACAGCGTGAGCAGCAGCGCGAAGATGTAGAACAGGACGGTCGTGAATTCCATGATTACTGGTTCATCGTTGAGGCCTTCGTGAGGCGGATTGCGCGGCGCAGACTGGCGGCCAAACCAGGGAGCGTCGCGCCGCGGCGGTCAGGCTGCGGTATCGCGCGGGCGTTCGGCACACGCGTTCCCCACAGCCGGCCCGAACCGCGGGCCGATGCAGCGTCAAACTGAAAGATCAACGGTACGGTGCATCCGCTGCCTTGTTCGCCGCGATCTGCGCTTCATAGCGATCGCCAACGGCCAGCAGCATATCCTTCGTGAAATACAGATCGCCGCGCTTCTCGCCGTGATACTCGAGAATGTGCGTTTCGACGATCGAGTCGACCGGGCAGCTCTCTTCGCAGAAACCGCAGAAGATGCACTTGGTCAGGTCGATGTCGTAACGCGTCGTGCGGCGCGTGTTGTCCTCGCGCACTTCCGATTCGATCGTGATCGCGAGCGCGGGGCACACGGCCTCGCACAGCTTGCACGCGATGCAGCGCTCTTCGCCATTTTCATAGCGGCGCAGCGCGTGCAAACCCCGAAAACGCGGGGACATAGGCGTCTTTTCTTCCGGGAACTGCACGGTGAACTTGCGCTTGAAGGCGTAACGCCCCGTCAGCGCGAGCCCCTTGAGCAGCTCGGTCAGGAAAAACGTCTTGAAGAAGTTTTGGATAGCGTTCATGGTTGTGTTCGCCCCTTATTTCCAGATGCTCAACGGCGACATGTACCAGAAGCCGACCACGATCAGCCACACGATGCACACCGGAATGAACACCTTCCAGCCGAGACGCATGATCTGGTCATAGCGATAACGCGGGAACGTCGCGCGGGCCCAGATGAAGACCGACAGCAGGCAGAAGACCTTCAGCACCAGCCAGAACACGCCCGGGATGAAGTCGAGGAACGCGAACGGGGCGCTCCAGCCGCCGAGGAACAGCACCGAGGCGAGCGCCGAGATCACGATCATGTTGATGTACTCGGCGAGGAAGAACAGCGCGAACGCCATACCCGAGTAATCGATCATGTGACCCGCGACGATTTCCGACTCCCCTTCCACCACGTCGAACGGGTGACGGTTCGTTTCGGCAATGCCCGAGATGAAGTAGACGACGAACATCGGCAGCAGCGGCAGCCAGTTCCACGAGAGGAACGTGATGCCCCAGTTTGCGAACATGCCGCGCATCTGGCCTTCGACGATCACCGAAAGATTCAGGCTGCCCGACACCATCAGCACGACGACGAGCGCGAAACCCATCGAAATTTCGTACGAAACCATCTGCGCCGCGGCGCGCATGGCGCCGAGGAACGCGTACTTCGAGTTCGACGCCCAGCCCGCCAGAATCACGCCGTACACGCCGATCGACGAGATCGCCATCGCGTAGAGCAGGCCCGCGTTGATGTCGCCGAGCACCGCGCCCGCCTGGAACGGAATCACCGCCCAGACCGCGAAGGCCGGCACCACCACCATGATCGGCGCGACCATGTAGATCCAGCGGCTCGCCTGCGCGGGCTGAATCACTTCCTTGAGCAGCAGCTTCAGCACGTCGGCGATCGGCTGCAACAGACCCGCCGGGCCCACGCGGTTCGGGCCGAGACGCACGTGCATCCAGCCGATCAGCTTGCGCTCCCAGAGGATCAGGTACGCGACGCACAGCAGGATCACCACCGCGACGACGAGAATGCGCACCAGCGCCCAGACGGTGGGCCATGCCAGGCCGAGCAGCTGGCTGCCGCCTGCATTGATCGTATCGAACAAGCTCATTTACGCCTTCTCCACCAGCAGTTCACCGAACAGGCTGCCGAGCTGCGCACCGGCCGGCGTCGCCGCCGACACGCGCACCACCGTCGGCGCAAGATTCGCATCGCGCGTTGCGGGCGCCGTCACCGACAGATCACCCTGGCGCACGCGCACGGCGTCGCCTTCCTTCAGGCCGAGCTGGTCGAAGTATGCCGCCGGCAGGCCGATCGCGTTCGCCACGCGGGCAGCCATGGTGAGCTGCAGCGCTTCGCCGCGGCGCACGATTTGATCGGCGTGGTAGATCGGCACGTCGGCGATGCGCTCGAAGCGGCCTTCCGCCGCCTTCGCGAGGCTGCCGCGCGCCACCGTGGCGCCGGCCTTGTTCGACAGGCGGCCTTCGAAGCTGCCGTCGCCGAGCGCCTTGCGGCGCACTTCCTCGGCGGTGTCGTATTCGAAGCCCTTGGCGCCCAGCAGCGTGCCGAGCACGCGCAGAACCTTCCATGCCGGACGCGTGTCGCCGAGCGGGCGCACGACGCCGTTGAAGGTCTGAGCCGTACCTTCGGCGTTGATGAAGGTACCCGAGGTTTCCGTGTACGGCGCGATGGGCAGCAGCACGTCCGCGTAGTCGAGGCCCGTCTTGTACGGCGAGAACACGGCGACCATTTCGGCCTGCGCGAGCGCAGCGCGCGCGGCGGCCGGGTTGGCCGTATCGAATTCCGGCTCGACGTTCAAGAGCAGATAGCCCTTGCGCGGCTGCTCGAACGCTTCGCGTGCGTTCAGGCCGTCGCGGCCCGGCAGTGCGCCGGCGATATGCGCGCCGACCGTGTTGGCCGCTTCCGTGAGGAAGCCAAGCGTCGCGCCCGTCGTTTCGGCGATGAACTGCGCGGCTGCGTGCAGGCGCGAGAATTCCGGATGCTGGACCGCGGCGTTGCCGAGCAGCACGTAGCGGCGCTCGCCGTTCGCGAGCGACGCGGCGACCTGCTTCGCGGCTTCCGTGGCCTGTGCGCCTGCGAAGCCTTCCGGCACCGCAACGCCCTTCGCCTCGGCAACGGCCGCTGCGATCGAAGCGAGTTCGTCGAGCCATGCCGAAGGCGCGGCGACGATGCGCTGTGCGTTCGGGATCAGCGAGCCGTCAGCGGTGGCCTGCAGGAAGCTGACCTGTGCCCCGCCCTTCGCAGCCTGGCGCAGACGCGCGGCGAACAGCGCGTGGTCGCGGCGCAGGAACGAACCGATCACGAACGCCGAGTCGGCATACGAGAGCTCGGCGATCTTCGTGCCGAGCCACGGTGCGCCTTCGAGCGGTGCCGAGAAGTCGCTCTGGCGCAGGCGGAAGTCGACGTTCGGCGTGCCGATCGCGTCCGCGAACTGCTTCGCGAGATAGAGTTCTTCGAGCGTGCTGTGCGGGCTCGCGAGCAGCGCGAGCTGGTTCTCGCCGTGCTCGTCGCAAATGCCCTTGATGCCCTTCACGATGTATTCCAGCGCGGTCTGCCAGTCGGTCTCGATCCACTCGCCGCCCTGCTTGATCATCGGGCGCGTGAGACGGTCTTCGCTGTTCAGGCCTTCGTAGGAGAAACGGTCCTTGTCCGAGATCCAGCATTCGTTGATGGATTCGTTCTCGAACGGCAGCACGCGCATCACGCGGTTGTTCTTCACCTGCACGACGAGGTTCGCACCCGTTGCGTCGTGCGGGCTCACCGACTTGCGGCGCGACAGTTCCCACGTCCGCGCCGAGAAGCGGAACGGCTTGCTCGTGAGCGCGCCGACCGGGCACAGGTCGATCATGTTGCCCGAGAGTTCCGAGTCCACCGTCTTGCCGACGAACGAGGTGATTTCCGAGTGCTCGCCGCGGCCGAGCATGCCGAGCTCCATCACACCGGCGATTTCGTCGCCGAAGCGCACGCAGCGCGTGCAGTGGATGCAGCGCGACATCTCTTCCATCGAGATGAGCGGACCGACGTTCTTGTGGAACACCACGCGCTTTTCTTCGCTGTAGCGCGAGGCGGACTTGCCGTAACCGACGGCCAGATCCTGGAGCTGGCATTCGCCGCCCTGATCGCAGATCGGGCAGTCGAGCGGGTGGTTGATCAGCAGGAACTCCATCACGGCTTGCTGACCCTGCACGGCCTTGTCCGACATGGTGCGCACGACCATGCCTTGCGACACCGGCGTCGCGCACGCGGGCACGGCCTTCGGCATCTTCTCGACATCGACGAGACACATCCGGCAGTTGGCCGCGATGGAGAGCTTCTTGTGATAGCAGAAGTGCGGGATGTACGTGTCCACGCGCTGAGCAGCCTGGATCACCATGCTGCCCTCGGGCACCTGCACCTTCTTGCCGTCTATTTCAAGTTCAACCATGATGGTTAATCGTCCCTAACCTGTTACCGCTCAATTTCACAGCGGCATTCCCCGTTGCGTCGTGCTACGCGTCGATGTGCGCAACCCGGCACAACGCGCTGTCTTGACTCGCCGTCAGGCGGCCACCGTTTCCGAGGCCGCGTGCGAGCCGGCATGACCGCCGACGAGACAACGCTTGTTGTGCACGTGATATTCGAATTCGTCCCAGTAGTGCTTGAGCATGCCGCGCACCGGCATGGCCGCCGCATCGCCGAGCGCACAGATCGTGCGGCCCATGATATTGCCCGCCACCGAGTTCAGCAGGTCCAGGTCTTCCTGGCGGCCCTCGCCGTGCTCGATGCGGTTCACCACGCGATACAGCCAGCCCGTGCCTTCGCGGCACGGCGTGCACTGGCCGCACGACTCTTCGTAATAGAAGTACGAGAGGCGCAGCAGCGAGCGCACCATGCAGCGCGTTTCGTCCATGACGATGACGGCGCCGGAGCCGAGCATCGAGCCCTGCTTGGCGATGGAGTCATAGTCCATGTCCGTCTGCATCATCAGGTCGCCCGGAATGACCGGCGCCGACGAGCCGCCCGGAATCACGGCCTTCAGTTTCTTGCCGCCGCGCACGCCGCCGGCCAGCTCCATGAGCTTCGCGAACGGGGTGCCGAGCGGGATCTCGTAGTTGCCCGGACGCTCCACGTCGCCCGAGATCGAGAAGATCTTCGTGCCGCCGTTGTTCGGCTTGCCGAGTTCCATGTACGTCTGCGGACCCACGCTCAGCAGGAACGGGACGGCTGCGAACGTCTCGGTGTTGTTGATCGTGGTGGGCTTGCCGTACACGCCGAAGCTCGCCGGGAAAGGCGGCTTGAAGCGCGGCTGGCCCTTCTTGCCTTCGAGCGACTCGAGCAGCGCGGTTTCCTCGCCGCAGATGTACGCGCCATAGCCATGGTGCGCGTGCAACTGGAACGAGAAGTCCGTGCCGAGAATGTTGTCGCCGAGATAACCCGCCTGGCGCGCTTCTTCCAGCGCAGCCTCGAAGCGGCGATACACCTCGAAAATCTCGCCGTGGATGTAGTTGTAGCCCACGGTGATGCCCATCGCGTACGCCCCGATGGCCATGCCTTCGATCACGCTATGCGGATTCCAGCGCAGGATGTCGCGGTCCTTGAACGTGCCAGGCTCCCCCTCGTCCGAGTTGCAGACGAGATACTTCTGCCCCGGGAACTGACGCGGCATGAAGCTCCACTTCAGGCCGGTCGGGAAGCCCGCGCCGCCGCGGCCGCGCAGACCGCTCGCCTTCACGTCGGCGATCACCTGCTCGGGCGGAATCTTTTCTTCGAGAATACGGCGCAGCTGCTTGTAGCCGCCGCGCGCGACGTAGTCTTCGAGATGCCAGTTCTCACCGTTGAGGCCCGCGAGAATCAGCGGTTTGATGTGACGGTCGTGCAACGAAGTCATTTCGAAAGCTCCTCGAGCAGCTGGTCGATCTTCTCGCGGCTCATGAAGCTGCACATGCGGTGATTGTTCACGAGCATCACCGGTGCATCGCCGCACGCGCCCATGCACTCACCTTCTTTCAAGGTGAACTTGCCGTCGGGCGTGGTTTCGCCGAAGTCGATACCGAGCTTCTGCTTCAGGTATTCGGCGGCGCTCTCCGAGCCGCCTTCCGGGCCGAGCTGGCACGGCAGATTCGTGCAGAGCGTGATCTTGTGCTTGCCGACCGGCCTCGTCTCGAACATCGTGTAGAAGGTGGCGACTTCCTGGACCGCGACAGGCGGCATGCCGATGTAGTCGGCCACGAACTGCATGATTTCGGGAGACAGCCAGCCATGCTCTTCCTGAGCAACGGCCAAAGCCGCCATCACGGCGGACTGTCGCTGATCGGCGGGGTACTTCGTCAACGCGCGATCGATTTCTTTCAGGCCTTCAGCTGAGATCATTTTCAGACACGACTCTTTCAATTCCTACCGAACGAAAACCTGCCGCGCGTTCTCATACATTCGCTGCGACAGACGTGGCGTTCCATGCTGCGTGCGCCCGGGACCGGGCGCACCTTGCTGCGCGCCGCCTTAGCGGTCAATTTCACCGAACACGATGTCCTGCGTGCCGATGATCGTGACCGCGTCGGCAATCATGTGGCCGCGCGCCATTTCATCGAGCGCGGACAGGTGGGCATAGCCCGGCGCACGGATCTTCAGACGATACGGCTTGTTCGCGCCATCTGACACCAGGTAGATGCCGAATTCACCCTTCGGATGTTCGACGGCAGCGTATGCCTCGCCTTCGGGCACGTGGAAGCCTTCCGTGAAGAGCTTGAAGTGGTGAATCAGCTCTTCCATGTTCGACTTCATGTTCACGCGCGAAGGCGGCGCAACCTTGTGATTGTCGACCATCACAGGGCCGGGATTCTTGCGCAACCACTCAATGCACTGTTTCGCGATGCGGGTGGACTGACGCATTTCTTCGACGCGCACGAGATAGCGGTCGTAGCAGTCGCCGTTCACGCCCACCGGAATGTCGAAGTCCATCTGGTCGTAGACTTCGTACGGCTGCTTCTTGCGCAGGTCCCACTCGATGCCCGAACCGCGCAGCATCGCGCCCGTCAGGCCAAGCTGCATGGCGCGCTCGGGGCTCACCACGCCGATGCCGACCAGACGCTGCTTCCAGATACGGTTGTCGGTGAGGAGCGTTTCGTACTCGTCGACGCAACCGGGAAAGCGCGTGAAGAAGTCGTCGATGAAGTCCAGCACCGAGCCCTGGCGCGCCTCGTTCATGCGGGCGAGCGCCTTCTCGTTGTGGATCTTCGACGCCTTGTATTGCGGCATTGCGTCAGGCAGATCGCGGTACACGCCGCCCGGACGGTAGTAAGCCGCATGCATGCGCGCACCCGAGACCGCCTCGTAGACGTCCATCAGGTCCTCGCGCTCGCGGAACGCGTAGAGGAACACCGCCATCGCGCCGACGTCGAGCGCGTGCGAGCCGATCCACATGAGGTGGTTCAGCACGCGCGTGACTTCGTCGAACAGCACGCGGATGTACTTCGCGCGGATCGGCACTTCAATGCCGAGCAGCTTTTCGATGGCGAGCACATAGCCGTGCTCGTTGACCATCATCGACACGTAGTCGAGACGGTCCATGTACGGCACCGACTGGATGAACGTCTTGCTTTCGGCGAGCTTTTCTGTCGCGCGATGCAGCAGGCCGATGTGCGGATCGGCGCGCTGGATCACTTCGCCGTCGAGCTCGAGCACGAGGCGCAGCACACCGTGCGCTGCCGGGTGCTGCGGGCCGAAGTTGAGCGTGTAGTTCTTGATCTCTGACATGCGACCCTCTTAGTGTTTCTTCAGACCGCCGTAGCGATCTTCGCGGATCACACGCGGCGTGATCTCGCGCGGCTCGATCGTGACGGGCTGGTAGACCACGCGCTTCTGCTCCGGGTCGTAACGCATTTCGACATAGCCCGAAACCGGGAAGTCCTTGCGGAACGGATGGCCGATGAAACCGTAGTCGGTCAGGATGCGGCGCAGGTCGGGGTGGCCTTCGAAGACGATGCCGTACAGGTCGAACGCCTCGCGCTCGTACCAGTTGGCCGAATTCCAGATCTCGACGAGCGAGGGCACGATGGGCACTTCGTCGTCCGGCGCGAACACGCGCAGACGCACGCGCCAGTTGTTCGCGAGCGAGAGCAGATGCGACACCGCGGCGAAGCGCGGGCCTTCCCAGGCGCCGTCACCGAAGGTCTGATAGTCGACGCCGCACAGGTCGACCAGTTGCTCGAAGCGCAGCGAGGGATTGTCGCGCAGCTCCTTGGCCACCGCGAGGGACTCGCCCGCCTTGACGACCAGCGTCAGTTCGCCGAGCGCCTCGGTAAGGCTGACGATGCGCGCGCCGAGGGCCGCTTCGAGGTTCGCTTTCAGGGTCTCGAGTTTGCTTGCCATATTGTGGGGAGGCACGCGGCCTTTATTGACGGGCGATGGTGCTGGTGCGGCGAATCTTCGCCTGCAACTGGATCACCCCGTAGACCAGGGCTTCCGCTGTCGGCGGGCACCCCGGCACATAGACGTCGACCGGCACGATGCGATCACAACCGCGCACGACCGAATACGAATAGTGGTAGTAGCCGCCACCGTTGGCGCACGACCCCATCGAAATGACCCAGCGCGGCTCGGCCATCTGGTCGTAGACCTTGCGCAGCGCGGGCGCCATCTTGTTGCAGAGCGTACCGGCGACGATCATGACGTCCGACTGACGCGGGCTCGGACGGAACACCACGCCGAAACGGTCAAGGTCGTAACGGGCCGCGCCCGCGTGCATCATCTCGACCGCGCAACACGCCAGACCGAACGTCATCGGCCACAGCGAGCCAGTGCGCGTCCAGTTGATCAGCTTGTCAGCCGTGGTGGTGACAAACCCTTCCTTCAAGACCCCTTCGATACTCATGTGCTTTCCACTCCAGACGGACAGCCCACAGTTTCCCCGCAGTGCCGCCCATACAATCCGGCGATTAACCCATTATTCCCAGTCGAGACCACCCTTCTTCCAGATGTAGGCAAAGCCCAGCAGGAATTCGAGCAGAAACAGCATCATCGACAAGAAGCCCGGCCAGCCGATGTCGCGCAGGGCCACGCCCCACGGAAACAGGAACGCCGTTTCGAGGTCGAAGATGATGAAAAGGATGGCGACCAGGTAGTAGCGTACGTCGAACTTCATTCGGGCGTCTTCGAAGGCTTCGAAGCCGCACTCGTACGGCGAATTTTTTTCGCTGTCCGGCCGGTTGGGACCGAGGACCTTGCCGATTGTCACTAGCGCTATACCCAGACCAACACCCACGAGGAGGAACAGGAGGACGGGGAAATAGGCAGCGAGGTTCAAGGCTATCCTCTATATCGGTTGGTTCTGAGGTTCCGCTGGAACTTGCGTCGCTCCGCGGGAATCACTTCACGTACTTCGCGCTGCGAACAGAAGACGAACACGACGTAAGAAGCAAAAATGCCAGCCGAAGCTGAAGCAAGCGGCTGGCATTTTTTAGATAACATTGGTGCCGACGGCGAGACTCGAACTCGCACAGCTTTCGCCACTACCCCCTCAAGATAGCGTGTCTACCAATTTCACCACGTCGGCACTACATGCAATCCGGGACAACAAAATCTTGCAACCCGCGAATCGCTTCAAGACTTAAATTCTAACTTGTTTCCGTTCGTTGTTCAACGCACAAAACAAGTTTTTCAAACTTATTTCGGAACGTCGCTGCCGGGTTGCGAGGCTGCTGCAGCCGGCGAAGCCGCCGCCGGAGCGGATGCGCCAGGAGCAGATGCAACCGGCGCCGAAGCAGCCGGCGCCGAGGCTACGACCGGGGCTGGAACCGAAGCGCCAAGCAGGCCCGCCGAAGGCTTCGCATGATACGACCCCAGGTAAGTTAACGCAAGGGTGGAGCAGAAAAACACCGTTGCGAGAACTGCCGTAGTGCGCGAAAGGAAGTTCGCGGAGCCGCTCGCGCCGAACAGGCTGCCCGACGCGCCGCTGCCGAATGCGGCGCCCATGTCCGCGCCTTTGCCGTGCTGCAGCAAGACGAGGCCGATCACCCCGAGCGCCGACAGAAGCTGGACGACGATAATCAACGTTTTCAAATACAGCATCACACTCACCTGAGTCCTGGTTGAACGTCCGCCCCTCCCGGAGCAGACGCGTAAGCAGCCCGCACGACGCGTTTTGGTTCGAATGCTTCGTGCGCAAGCCTTTAGCTCGCGACGCTGGCGCCCGCCGCAGCGGCCGCGCAGATCGCGAGGAAATCACCCTCTTTCAGCGACGCACCCCCGATCAGGCCGCCGTCGATGTCAGCCTGACGGAAGAGCTCCGCCGCATTTTCCGGCTTCACGCTGCCGCCGTAGAGCAGCGGCACGTCCGCCACTTGCGCGCCCTTGGCCACGAGGCGCGCGCGCAGGAACGCATGCACCTGCTGAGCCTGCTCCGAGCTCGCACTCTTGCCCGTGCCGATCGCCCAGACCGGCTCGTAAGCGACGACGATACGCGCCGCCTCTTCGACCGACAGCACGGCCAGCACGGCATCGATCTGTGCGCCGACCACGCGCTCGGTCGCGCCCGACTCGCGTTCTTCGAGCGTCTCGCCTACGCAGACGATAGGCGTGAGGCCCGCCGCAAGCGCGCGCTGCGCCTTCACAGCGACGCATTCGGAACTCTCGCCGTGGTAAGCGCGGCGTTCCGAGTGACCAACGATCGCAAACGTGGCTTCGAAGTCGGCAACCATGCCTGCCGCGACTTCGCCCGTATAGGCACCCTGCTCGTGCGCCGAAATGTCCTGCGCGCCCCACTGAACCCGGCTGCCGCCGAGCAGTGCCTGCGCCTGCGCGAGATACGGGAACGGCACGCACACACCAACGTGCACGTCCGGGGGCAGCGGCTGCGCGCCGCGCGCAACGCCTTCTAGCAGTGCCGCATTGGCCGCGAGGCGGCCATGCATCTTCCAGTTACCGACTACGAGCTTCGATCGTTGTTTCGTCATTGTTCCGGTTGCTGTTAAAAGCGGACGCAAAACACATAATTTTACTGCGTGAAATCCAGACGGGTCAAACCGGCCCGCCCGCGATGCACAAAAATACGCGAAAAAAATCCCGAAAAATCAAGCACGAGCGGGTCGCTTGTG
This sequence comes from Paraburkholderia sp. CNPSo 3076, assembly GCF_026343935.1. NCBI lineage: Bacteria > Pseudomonadati > Pseudomonadota > Betaproteobacteria > Burkholderiales > Burkholderiaceae > Paraburkholderia > Paraburkholderia sp. CNPSo 3076. The sequence goes on from NZ_JAPMAL010000017.1 coordinate 37,817, forward strand.
CCGATGCGCCGTCAGGGCGCGCTACTCCAGTCGAGCACGATCTTGCCGATATGCTCGCTGCTTTCCATCAACGCATGGGCCTCGGCGGCCTGCGCGGCGGGGAATACGCGGAACACGACGGGTTTGATGCGGCCCTCTTCGATGAGGGGCCAGACCTTCGCCTTGAGTTCCTGCGCGATCTGGGCCTTGAACTCCACGGAACGCGCACGCAGCGTCGAACCGGTCACCGTGAGCCGGCGGCGCAGGATCTCGCCCATGTTGAGTTCGGCCTTGGAGCCGCCGAGCGTCGCGATAAGCACGATGCGGCCACCGGTCGCCAGTGCGGAAAGCTCGCGCGCCACGTAGCCGCCGGCCACCATGTCGAGAATCACGTCCACGCCGCGGTCGTTCGTGAGGGCCTTCACGACCTCCACGAAATCGCTAGTGCGGTAGTTGATGGCGCGGTCGGCGCCGAGCGCCTCACAGGCGCGGCACTTGTCGTCCGAGCCCGCGGTTGCGAACACGCGAAAGCCGAGGGCATGCGCGATCTGGATCGCCGTCACGCCGATGCCGCTCGAGCCGCCCTGCACGAGCAGCGTCTCGTTCTCGCCGCCCTCGCCCTGGCCCAGGTAGGCGCGCTGGAAGACGTTGCTCCAGACCGTGAAGAACGTTTCGGGCAGCGAGGCCGCCTCGACATCGGTGAGCCCCTTCGGCACCGGCAGGCATTGCCCGAGCGGCGCGACCGCGTATTCGGCGTAACCGCCGCCCGCAATCAGCGCGCACACGCGATCGCCTATTTTCAGGCCGAACGGATTGTTCTTCTCCTCGATCGAGCCGCCGACGATCTCGCCCGCCACCTCGAGCCCCGGCAGATCGGAAATGCCCGGCGGCGGCGCATACGAGCCCTTGCGCTGGAACACGTCGGGACGGTTCACGCCCGAGGCGCTCACCTTGATCAGCACTTCGCCAGCCTTCGGCTCGGGAGTTGGCCGTTCGGCCAGCTTGAGCACGTCCGGCGCACCGAATTCCGTAATCTCGACTGCCTTCATCTCGCGTCTCCTCAGCGCTTCGCGCCCCGTCTGGATGGCGCTGCGCACGCGACAGGATTGACTCATGCGCACTGCCATTCACCCTCATTGTCATAAAAAACGGCCGGCGCGTTCTGCACGCTGCCGGCCGTTGGAGCTTACCGCTTTACTGCTGCGGCTCGCCTTGCGGTGCGCCGCCATTGGCTTGCTCGTTGAGCAGCGCCTTGGCGGACAGGCGCACCCGGCCCTTCTCGTCCGTCTGGATGACCTTGACCTTCACAACCTGGCCTTCCTTCAGATAGTCGTTGATGTCCTTGATGCGCTCGTTGGCGATCTCGGAGATGTGCAGCAGACCATCCTTGCCCGGCAGCAGGTTTACGATCGCGCCGAAGTCCAGCAGCTTGAGGACCGCGCCTTCGTACACCTGGCCCACTTCGATTTCGGCCGTGATGTTCTCGATGCGCTTCTTCGCTTCGGCCATGCCTTCGCTCGACGTCGAAGCGATGGTCACGACGCCGTCATCCGAAATGTCGATGGTCGTGCCCGTTTCTTCCGTCAGCGCACGAATCACCGAACCGCCCTTGCCGATCACGTCGCGGATCTTTTCCGGGTTGATCTTGATGGTGATCATGCGCGGAGCGTACGCCGACAGTTCGGTGTTCACGCCCGACACAGCCGAGGTCATCTTGCCGAGGATGTGCATGCGGCCTTCCTTCGCCTGCGCGAGCGCGACCTGCATGATTTCCTTGGTGATGCCCTGGATCTTGATGTCCATCTGCAGCGCGGTCACGCCAGCTTCCGTACCCGCCACCTTGAAGTCCATGTCGCCGAGGTGATCTTCGTCGCCGAGGATGTCGGTCAGCACGGCGAACTTGTTGCCTTCGAGGATCAGGCCCATCGCGATGCCGGCGACGTGCGCCTTCATCGGCACGCCGGCGTCCATCAGCGCGAGGCAGCCGCCGCACACCGATGCCATCGACGACGAACCGTTCGACTCGGTGATTTCCGAGACCACGCGGATCGAGTAGCCGAATTCTTCGGCGCTCGGCAGGCACGCGACGAGCGCGCGCTTGGCGAGACGGCCATGGCCGATTTCACGGCGCTTGGGCGAGCCAACACGGCCCGTTTCGCCGGTCGCGAACGGGGGCATGTTGTAGTGGAGCATGAAGCGGTCGCGGTACTCGCCTTCGAGCGCGTCGATGATCTGCTCGTCGCCCTTGGTGCCGAGCGTCGCGACGACCAGCGCCTGCGTTTCGCCGCGCGTGAAGAGCGCCGAACCGTGGGTGCGCGGCAGTACGCCCGTGCGGATCTCGATCGGGCGAACCGTGCGCGTGTCGCGGCCGTCGATACGCGGCTCGCCGTTCAGGATCTGCGAACGGACGATCTTCGCTTCGAGGTCGAACACGATGTTGCCGACCGTGGCCTTGTCGGCCGCCGTCGTGCCGGCCGCAGCCGCTTCTTCTTCGAGCTTGGCCGACGTCGCTGCGTAGACTTCCTTCAGCTTGGTCGAGCGCTGCTGCTTGTCGCGCAGTTGGTACGCGGCGAGCAGGTTGTCGTTGGCGATGGCCGTGACGCGTGCGATGAGCGCTTCGTCCTTCGGCGCCGGCGTCCAGTCCCACTCGGGCTTGCCGCCGTCACGCACCAGTTCGTGGATCGCGTCGATGGCCGTTTGCATCTGCTCGTGGCCGAACACGACCGCGCCGAGCATCACGTCTTCCGGCAGCTGGTCGGCTTCCGACTCCACCATCAGCACGGCGCGCTCGGTACCGGCCACGACGAGGTCGAGGCGCGATTCCTTGATCTGGGCGCGCGTGGGGTTGAGCACGTACTCGTTGTTGATGTAGGCCACGCGTGCGGCGCCCACCGGGCCGTTGAACGGCAGACCCGAGATCGCCAGCGCAGCCGACGCGCCGATCAGCGCGGGGATGTCAGCCGGAACTTCCGGGTTGATCGACAGGACGTGGATCACGACCTGGACTTCGTTGTAATAGCCTTCCGGGAAAAGCGGGCGCAGCGGACGATCGATCAGGCGCGAGATGAGCGTCTCGCCTTCCGACGGACGGCCTTCGCGGCGGAAGAAGCCGCCCGGGATCTTGCCGGCCGAATAGGTCTTTTCGATGTAGTCGACGGTGAGCGGGAAGAAGTCCTGACCCGGCTTGGCGGTCTTCGCGCCGACGACGGTCGCGAGCACGACGGTGTCTTCGACGTCGACGATGACAGCACCGCTCGCCTGACGGGCAATCTCACCCGTTTCGAGGCGCACGTTGTGCTGGCCCCATTTAAATTCCTTCACGACTTTATTGAACATGGTCATGGTCATGGTCACTCACTCCTTACTCATTTGTTATGCGCCGCCCGCACACGCGGACGATGCGGCAAGACAGGCTCCGACACCGCGCAGGAAGAGGAGTGTTATGCCATTCCAGCGGATCGCGAGGTTGCAAAACGGTTGCAATGCGGCTGTGACGCATCGCCGCGTACGATCTGCTGGAATGACACAAAGCTCTGCCCCCGAGGCCCGGCCCTGCTGCTTGTACTGCTGGTGCTACGTGGTGTTGCCTTGTGTTACGGACCGGTGTTCATCGCATCGAAGCGGCCTGAAAAGCAGCATGAAGCGCACCGTTCAAAAACAAAATGCCTGCATCAGTGGAACTGACACAGGCATCTTTGCGGAAGACCTTCCGATTACTTACGCAGACCCAGCTTCTCGATCAGCGCGCGGTAACGGTCAGCGTCCTTGCCCTTCAGGTAGTCGAGCAGCTTGCGGCGGCGGCTCACCATGCGCAGCAGACCGCGGCGGCTGTGGTGATCCTTCGCGTGCGACTTGAAGTGCGAGGTCAGTTCGTTGATACGCGACGTCAGGAGCGCAACCTGAACTTCGGGCGAACCCGTGTCATTGGTGCCGCGCGCGAATTGCGCGACGACGTCGGACTTCTTGATATCTGCTACGGACATTTTGCTTTTCCTTTAAAACAAACGAGCGGTCACGGAAGAAAGGCCGTGCCGTGGCTTGGTTCTCACTGCGTGATTGCCTTGCCGCAGGTTCGCGACAAGGGGCGTATTGTAGCACAGCCCCGATTTGCCGCGAACCCGCTTGTAAGGGGCGCCGTTAAGGCCGCTTCATCTGGCAGACCGTGGCGGGCACGGTGCGCTGCGCGGGCAGCGCCAGCACCGTGCGAAAGCCATAGCCGGAACCCTCGTTGTCGTTGCGCACGCCGGGCGTGCCCTGCTTGTCCATCTCCATGACGTAAAGGGGCTGGATCGCCTGGTGGTCGTCGGCGCGCATCCACATGGCGTGGAAGCCATTATCGAATCGCATGCCCTCGAGCGCCTTCGCGACCGCGCCGGGGCCGGCCGTGCCCGCCTTCGTCATGGCCTGCGCGAGCATCTCCACCATCATCGACATGCGCAGCACCGGGTAGTCGTCCTTAGCCGCCGGGTAGCGGGCGCGGAACGCCTTGTACCACGCGTCGGAGGCCGCGCCGCCTACGTTCGGGTGCCAGTCGGCCACGGCGATCACGCGCTTCACGCCCGCGTCGCCCAGCGCCGCCGGTGCGCCCAGGCTGTTGCCGTAGAAGGTGTAGAACTTGGTGTCGAGGCCCTGCTCACGCGCGGCCTTCACGAGCAGCGTGAGGTCGTTGCCCCAGTTTCCGGTGATGACGGCGTCGGCGCCCGCGGCGCGAATCTTGGCGATGTAAGGCGCGAAGTCCTTCACGCGGCCAATGGGGTGGAACTCGTCGCCGACGATGGCAATGTCCGGACGGTCCTTCGCCAGCGCCACGCGCGCGAGCGTGCTCACGTCGTGGCCGAAGCTGTAGTCCTGGTTGAGCAGATATACCTTCTTCACCGACTTGTCCCCCGCGATCACGTCCGCGAGCGCGTCCATGCGGATGCCCGCGTGCGCGTCGAAGCGGAAATGCCAGAAGCTGCAATTCGCGTTGGTGAGCGCGGGGTCGTCGGCGGAATAGTTGAGGAAGACTTCGCGGTTCTCCGGATTGCGCGCGGCTTGACGATCGATCGCCGTCACGAGCGCCGCCGCCACCGCCGAACTGTTGCCCTGCATCACATAGCCGATGTGGCGGTCCTGCGCCATGCGCAACTGCACGAGCGCCGCCTCGGGGCTGCCCTTGCTGTCGAGCGTGACCAGTTCGAGCGGATGCCGCCCGTCACGCAGCACGACGCCGCCACCCGCATTGACCCGCTCCACGCCGAAGCGCAGGTTGCGCTCGACGGCCGCGCCCGCATCCGCGAACGGGCCGGACATGCCTTCGATGAGCGCGAGCTGGATCGGCTTGCCGGTCGGCGCCTCATCCGCTCGTGCGCCGGTTGCGGACGCGAGCCCTGCCGCCAGCGCCGTCATGGCGACCATGATCGCCGCCGCACGCGCCATGCGTGCCGTCATGCGCTTTTTTCTCATTGTTTGATGCCAGCCCGATTGTCATTCGAAGCGCGGATCATAGGCCGCGAGGCGGGGCGACGGCAAGGCCGCGATCCTCCGCATGCGCGGACAGGGCTGCCCCGCGAGGGCCTCGCGCCGTGTCAAAATAAGGGTTCCACATTCACGGCGGTCATTGAAACCTTGCCATCGGGGGACATCATGTTCACGCGCCTATCAACCTCGCTCGCAACGCCTGTGCGCCGCGCCTCGCGCCGCTTGCGTCTCGGGCTCCTCGCGGGCGTAGGCGCACTCGCGCTCGCCGGCTGCGCACAGCCGTGGCAGCAATTCCATGCGGGCGACGACGCGCAGGCCGTGATCGCCCGCTTCGGCCCGCCGGCTGAAACCTACGACCTGCCCGACGGCGGCAAGCGCCTGATGTGGCCAACCCAGCCGATGGGCGAAACCACCACCGCCGCCGACATCGACGCCAGCGCCCGGGTCGTGAACGTGCGCCAGGTGCTGCAGCCCAATGAGTTCTATCGCGCGGAAATCGGCAAATGGACGCGCACCGACGTGCTCGTGAACTTCGGCCGCCCGGTCGAAACCTCCTACTTCCCGCTGATGAAGAAGGAAGTGTGGACCTACCGTTACCTCGAAGACAACGTCTGGTACATGCTCTACAGCTTCTACTTCGACGACCAGGGCATTCTGCGGCTCACGCAGAAGACGCCCGATCCGCTGCACGATCCGGATCGCCGCAGCCTGTTCTGATTGTTTTGATCGCGTCCCCGGCGCAGCAACAAACAAAACCCCCGCGCTCTCGCGAGCCGGGGGTTTTTGATTGCCTGGCGATGTGAGCGGGGCAAGACGCCTCGCCACCGCTTACACCGCTTCGGAGCGCTGCGGATTGACCTTGTCGCCCGAGTAGAGCTTGTTGAGCGCGGAGATATACGCCTTCGCCGATGCGGCAACGATATCCGGATCCGTGCCCACGCCATTGACGATACGGCCGGCCTTCGAGAGACGCACGGTCACTTCGCCCTGCGCCTGGGTGCCTGTCGTGATCGCGTTCACCGAGTACAGCAAAAGCTCCGAGCCGCTGCCCACTTCGGTTTCGATCGCGTTGAGCGTGGCGTCGACCGGGCCGTTGCCCGCGGCTTCGCCGGTCACTTCCTTGCCGTCGGCCGAGAACACGACGCGTGCGTGCGGGCGCTCACCCGTCTCCGAATGCTGCGCGAGCGAGATGAACTTGAAGTGCTCCTGATCCTGCGCCTGCGCCGACTCTTCCGTGACGATCGCGATGATGTCTTCGTCGAAGATTTCGGACTTGCGGTCGGCCAGTTCCTTGAAGCGCGCGAACGCATTGTTCAGTTCGCCTTCGCTGTCGAGCTGGATGCCCAGTTCCTGCAGGCGCTGCTTGAACGCATTGCGGCCCGAGAGCTTGCCGAGCACGATCTTGTTCGCGCTCCAGCCCACGTCTTCCGCGCGCATGATCTCGTAGGTGTCGCGCGCCTTGAGCACGCCGTCCTGGTGGATGCCCGACGCGTGCGCAAACGCGTTGGCGCCGACCACGGCCTTGTTCGGCTGCACCACGAAGCCGGTGATCTGTGAAACCAGCTTCGAGGCCGGCACGATCTGCGTGGTGTCAATGCCGAGATCGAGACCGAAGTAGTCCTTGCGGGTCTTCACGGCCATCACGATTTCTTCGAGCGACGTGTTGCCCGCGCGTTCGCCGAGACCGTTGATCGTGCACTCCACCTGGCGCGCGCCGCCGATCTGCACGCCGGCAAGCGAGTTCGCCACGGCCATGCCGAGGTCGTTATGGCAATGCACCGAGAACACAGCCTTGTCCGAGTTCGGAATGCGCTCGCGCAACGTCCTCACGAGGTTGCCGTACAGCTCGGGAATGCCGTAGCCGACCGTATCGGCAATATTGATCGTGGTCGCGCCTTCGTTGATGACGGCTTCGAGCACGCGGCACAGGAAGTCCATGTCCGAGCGGCTGCCGTCTTCGGGCGAGAACTCCACGTCGTTCGTGAACTTGCGCGCGAAGCGCACCGCCAGCTTCGCCTGCTCGAGCACCTGCTCGGGCGACATGCGCAGCTTCTTCTCCATGTGCAGCGCCGAGGTGGCGATGAACGTGTGGATGCGGAAGTGGTCGGCGACCTTGAGCGCGTCGGCGGCGCGCTGGATGTCCTTGTCGTTCGCGCGGGCGAGCGAGCAGATCGTGCTGTCCTTGATCATGCCGGCGATCGTCTGGATCGCGTCGAAGTCGCCGTTCGAGCTGGCCGCGAAGCCCGCTTCGATGATGTCGACCTTCATGCGCTCGAGCTGCTTCGCGATGCGGATTTTCTCTTCCTTCGTCATCGACGCACCGGGCGACTGCTCGCCGTCACGCAACGTCGTATCGAAGATGATGAGCTTGTCTGCTGCCATTTCGGGTCTCCAGGGGGACTTGTTCAGTGTCTAAAACGGATTCTGGGTGTTCGCGCCACCGATGGCGACGCTGACAATGAACGAGGCTTACGGAGGGCGAGCGAGATCAGCGCGGCAGGCGCGCTAGCGCTAGCGTGCCTGGTAGCGCGCCGGCTTGAAGGGAGAAGAGGGGGAACTGGATGCTGTCCATGCCGCCGACTATAGCCGGAATCCGCCGATAGCGCAATTGGAGGAGACCTACGTGGGCGAGCGCAAAAAGAAAAAGGGCCGCGTTCGCGCGCGGCCCTCTTTGCGGCACTCCCCCACCCGCGCCCTAGCGCTCGCGCGGCGACGAACGCGCCGGATTCGAGCGCCCGCGCACGGCCTGGTACGCCCAGAACACATAGCCCGAGAGGCCGTAGAGCACGAACAGGCCGAACAGCATCAGCGGTGGATCGGACGACACCAGCACGAACGCCACCACCACGAGCAGCGTGGCCGCGAACGGCACGCGATGGCGCACGTCGAGCGCCTTGCCGCTGTAGAACGGCGCGTTGGACACCATCGTCACGCCCGCGTAGATCGTCAGCACGAAGGCCACCCACGGCAGCCACGAGAGCTTCACGGGCACGCGGTTGTCGGTGGCGAGCCAGACGAAGCCGGCAATGAGCGCGGCCGCAGCCGGGCTTGGCAGGCCCTGGAAGAAGCGCTTGTCCACCACGCCGATGTTCGTGTTGAAGCGCGCAAGACGCAGCGCCGCGCCCGAACAGTAGACGAATGCCGCGAGCCAGCCCCAGCGCCCGAGATCCTTGAGCACCCACTCGTACATCACGAGCGCGGGCGCCACGCCGAACGACACCATGTCCGAGAGGCTGTCGAACTGCTCGCCGAACGCGCTTTGCGAGTGCGTCATGCGCGCCACGCGCCCGTCCATGCCGTCGAGCACCATCGCCACGAAAATGGCGATAGCCGCCACCTCGAAGCGCACGTTCATGGCCTGCACGACCGCGAAGAAGCCGCAGAAGAGCGCCGCCGTGGTGAACGCGTTCGGCAGCAGGTAGATGCCGCGCTTCTTCAGGAACTCCTGGCGCGCCGCGCGCCGGTTCGCGGCGACGCCCATGGGCTCCTGCACGGCCTTGTTGCGCCGGAACGGCCGCGGCAGCGGGCCGCCGGCGGGGTTACGGGGTCGACGCTGTTTGAATCCGGCCATCGCAGCCCTCCTTTATGCCGATTGGGTCGGCAGTTCGGCGAGGATCGTCGACGAGGCAGACACCTTCTCGCCAATCGACACACGCGGGCGGCTGCCCACGGGCAGGTAGATGTCGACGCGCGAGCCGAAGCGGATGAAGCCATAGCGCTGGCCGCGCGACAGCGGCTCACCGGCACGCACGTAGCAGAGAATGCGGCGCGCGATGAGGCCCGCGATCTGCACGGAGGTGACGGTCGTGCCGTCGGCCATCGTCAGGACCACGGCATTGCGCTCGTTCTCGGTCGAAGCCTTGTCGATGGCGGCGTTCAGGTACGCGCCCGGAAAGTACTCGACCTTGGCGACGGCGCCGTCCACGGGCGAACGTTGCGAGTGGACGTTGAAGACGTTCATGAACACGCTGATCTTGAGCGCTTCACGGTTTGCATACGGGTCGTGCGCGGTTTCCACGGCGACGATGCGGCCGTCCGCCGGGCACAGCACGGCGTTGGCCTGGCTCGGGATCGGGCGCGGCGGATCGCGGAAAAACTGGACGACGAAGATCAGGATCAGCCAGAAGGGCCATGCGAGTCCGAAGCCTGCGACCGCATGGATCAAGAGCGCCACGACGGCCGCAATGGCGATGAACGGCCAGCCTTCGCGCGCGATGATCGGATGAGGGTAATTCATGGTGGCTTCGCTGTTATTTTAAAAACCGTAGGATAGCAAAAGCCGCCCAGGGTTCATCCCACCTGGGCGGCTTTTTCAGGTCTGACTCAGATCAAACTGCTGCGCGACTGCCCAAAACCGCACGCGCAATCAGATTGATACCGTCAGATTAGTTCTTCGACTGGTCGACGAGCTTGTTTGCGGCGATCCACGGCATCATCGCGCGCAGCTTCGCACCGACCACTTCGATCTGGTGCTCGGCGCCGAGACGGCGGCGCGATTGCAGCGTCGGTGCGCCGGCCTTGTTTTCCAGGATGAAGCTCTTGGCGTATTCGCCGGTCTGGATGTCCTTCAGGACTTCCTTCATGACCTTCTTCGTCTCGGCCGTAATGACGCGCGGGCCCGTCACGTACTCGCCGTACTCGGCGTTGTTCGAGATCGAGTAGTTCATGTTGGCGATGCCGCCTTCATAGATCAGGTCGACGATCAGCTTCAGTTCGTGCAGGCACTCGAAGTAAGCCATTTCCGGCGCGTAGCCGGCTTCGACCAGCGTTTCGAAGCCAGCCTTGATCAGGTCGACAGTACCGCCGCACAGCACGGCTTGTTCGCCGAACAGGTCGGTTTCGGTTTCTTCGCGGAAGTTCGTTTCGATGATGCCGGCACGGCCGCCGCCGTTCGCCGCTGCGTACGACAGGGCGATGTCACGCGCTGCGCCCGACTTGTCCTGGTGGACAGCGATCAGGTGGGGCACGCCGCCGCCTTGCGAGTAGGTGCCGCGGACCGTGTGGCCCGGCGCCTTCGGGGCGATCATGATGACGTCCAGATCCGCGCGCGGGATCACCTGGCCGTAGTGCACGTTGAAGCCGTGCGCGAACGCGAGCGCTGCGCCGTTCTTGATGTTCGCGTGGACTTCCTTCGCGTAGACATCGGCGATCTGCTCGTCGGGCAGGAGCATCATGACGACGTCGGCGTTCTTCACCGCTTCGGCCACTTCCTTGACCTGCAGGCCGGCGTTCTCAGCCTTGCTCCACGATGCGCCGTTCTTGCGCAGACCGACCGTGACGTTCACGCCGCTGTCCTTCAGGTTCAGCGCGTGTGCGTGGCCTTGCGAGCCGTAACCGATGATCGTGACCTGCTTGCCCTTGATGAGGGAGAGATCGGCGTCCTTGTCGTAGAAAACTTTCATGTTGGTTCCTTGGCGAGAGTCTGGTGAATATCGGTAATGCTATTAGCTTTTGCTGCACCGGATGCGATTAAGGACGCATCCGGCCAGGTTCCGGTGCAAGATCGACTGTGGTCGGGTCACACCTTCAGAATGCGCTCTCCGCGCCCAATGCCCGAGCCGCCCGTACGGACGGTTTCGAGAATCGCGGTCGCATCGATCGCTTCGATGAACGCGTCGAGCTTCTCGCTCGCGCCCGTCAGTTCGATCGTGTAGGTCTTTTCGGTGACGTCGATGATGCGGCCGCGGAAAATATCCGCCATCCGCTTCATCTCCTCACGTTCCTTGCCGACCGCCCTTACCTTGATCAGCATCAGCTCGCGCTCGATGTGGGCGCCCTCGGTAAGGTCGACCACTTTCACCACCTCGATCAGGCGGTTCAGATGCTTCGTGATCTGTTCGATCACGTCGTCCGAGCCAATGGAAACGATGGTCATGCGCGACAGCGAACGGTCTTCGGTCGGCGCCACCGTCAAGGTTTCAATGTTGTAGCCGCGTGCCGAGAAGAGGCCGACCACGCGCGAGAGCGCGCCCGGCTCGTTTTCCAGCAGAACGGAAATAATGTGTCTCATGATGTGATCCGCGATTTATCCAGTTTGACGAGGCTACCGCCCTCCCCCGCGAACCCGCGCGCCCGTTGTGTGGACGCGCGCCGCGCGAGGTCGAAACGGCGCCGTGCAAATACCGTTACAGGTCTTCCGAGCCGAGCAGCATCTCGGTGATGCCCTTGCCGGCCTGTACCATCGGCCAGACGTTTTCGGAAGGGTCGGTCTGGAAATCGAGGAACACCGTGCGGTCCTTCAAACGCAGCGCTTCCTTGAGCGCCGGCTCGACGTCCGCGGTCTTTTCGATCCGCATGCCGACGTGGCCGTACGCTTCGGCGAGCTTCACGAAGTCGGGCAGCGCATCCATATAGGAATGCGAATAGCGCTTGCTGTATTCGATCTGCTGCCACTGGCGGACCATGCCGAGGTAGCGGTTGTTCAGCGAAATGATCTTCACGGGCGTGTCGTACTGCTTGCAGGTCGACAGCTCCTGAATACACATCTGGATCGAGCCTTCGCCCGTGATGCACAGCACGTCGTCGTCGGGGTGCGCCATCTTCACGCCCATCGCCGCCGGCAGGCCGAAGCCCATGGTGCCGAGGCCACCGGAGTTGATCCAGCGGCGCGGCTGATTGAAGCGGTAGAACTGCGCGGCCCACATCTGGTGCTGGCCCACGTCCGAGCACACGAAAGCGTTGCCGCCCGTGAGCTCCCATGCCTTTTCCACCACGTACTGCGGCTTGATGATCTCGCTCGAACGGTCGAACTTCAGGCAGTTCTTCTCGCGCCAGCCTTCGATATCCTTCCACCAGTCGGCGAGTGCGGCCGTATCCGGGCCGTGTTCGGCGTGCTGAAGCTGCTCGATGAGCTCCTTGAGCACCTCCTTCACGTCGCCGACGATGGGGATATCGACCTTCACGCGCTTGCTGATCGACGACGGATCGATGTCGATGTGGATGATCTTGCGCGGACGCGAGGCGAAGTGCGCGGGGTCGCCGATCACACGGTCGTCGAAGCGCGCGCCGATCGCGATCAGCACGTCGCAGTGCTGCATCGCCATGTTGGCTTCGTAGGTGCCGTGCATGCCAAGCATGCCGAGGAACTTGCGATCGCTCGCGCGGTAGCCGCCCAGACCCATCAGGGTGTTCGTGACCGGGTAGCCGAGCAGATCCGCGAACTGGTTCAGCTCGCGCGACGCATCCGCGAGGATGATGCCGCCGCCGGTGTAGATGTACGGACGCTTGGCCGAGAGGAGCAGCGACACCGCCTTGCGGATCTGCCCCGAGTGGCCCTTGGTGACCGGGTTGTACGAACGCAGCGTAACGTTCTTGATCGGTTCATACGTGCACGGCGTCTTCGACACGTCCTTCGGAATGTCGATCAGTACGGGGCCGGGACGGCCGGTGCGCGCAATGAAAAAAGCTTTCTTGACGGTAGCGGCGAGGTCGCGCACGTCCTTCACGAGGAAGTTGTGCTTCACGCAGGGGCGCGTGATGCCGACCGTGTCGCACTCCTGGAAGGCGTCTTGACCAATCGCGGCGGTAGGCACCTGGCCGCTGATGATCACCATCGGGATCGAATCCATATAGGCCGTCGCGATGCCCGTCACCGCATTGGTGACGCCAGGCCCCGAGGTCACGAGACACACGCCGACGTTGCCGGTCGAACGCGCATAGGCGTCGGCCGCGTGCACGGCTGCCTGTTCGTGGCGCACGAGAACGTGCTGAATCTTGTCCTGCTTGTACAACTCGTCGTAAATATAGAGTACCGAGCCGCCGGGATAGCCCCAGATGAATTCGACCTGCTCGTCCGCGAGCGCCTTCATCAGCACGGTTCCGCCGATGGAGGTATGAGCTTGAGGGTCAGATTCTTGCGAAGGGGGGACCGACGTGGAGAATTCCGCGCTGGGCATGTTCATCATTGACCTTTCGAATTTTCGGCAAAAAATTGATCGGGTGCTCTCTGCCGGGCTTGTGGCTCGGGTTCAAGCGGCGCGTCCAGTTGACAGATGAGCTTCTTGGGCCACATCCGAATTGAGACAAGTCACTTATGTTGCGAACCGTCGAAGATAGCGGCTCGATGTCTTTCGGTCAAGCAATTATTGAGAAGGCGGGCACGAACGTTGCGGCAGCGCGCACGCCTCGCGGCGCCCGCCAGGGGCCGGCTGGGAAGCCACCAGGGCCGGCGCATCCATGATGCGAAACATTCTCACGGGCTTCCCGCTACCCTGTCGGCGCGAAAATTTGCTAGGATCCGCGAGTTTTACGACATTTTTCGAACGATTACGCGTACGCTGGCGGCGGCGCCCTGCACCGGATGGCATCAGACAAGGAACTCGCCGACTTTCTGGCGGGCGTCGAAAGACGCGCGTTCAAGCAGACGGTCTACGCCGTAAGGGACGACGACGCCTCGCTCGACATCGTGCAGGACGCGATGATCAAGCTCGCGGAAAAATACGGAGACCGCCCGGCCGCAGAACTCCCCCTGCTCTTTCAGCGTATTTTGCAAAATACGATGCACGACTATTTTCGTCGGCAGAAAGTACGCAATACGTGGGTGAGCCTGTTTTCGTCGCTCGGCAACGCCGACGACGAGGAGTTCGACCCCCTCGAAACCTTCGAGGCGCAGCAGGGCACGGCTGGCGCCGAGAGCAGCGAGCAGCAGATCGAGCGCGCCCAGGTGCTCCAGATGATCGACGACGAGATCCAGAAATTACCGGCACGTCAACGGGAGGCGTTTCTGATGCGTTACTGGGAGGATATGGATGTCGCCGAGACTGCCGCCGCAATGGGCTGCTCCGAAGGCAGCGTGAAAACGCACTGCTCGCGGGCCACCCACACGCTGGCTCAAGCGCTCAAGGCCAAAGGAATCACCCTATGAGCTCCGCCCTCGAAAATAAAGAACTGGCGTTCGTGCGGGAAATGCGTCGTGCGCTCGATGAGAGCGCCGCCAACCTGCCCGCTGCTACCACCGCCCGACTCGCCGCCGCACGCAAGACCGCACTCGCCCAGAAAAAGGCCGAGGTCGTGCTCGTGCGCGCCCCGGCGCTCGCCGCGGCCGGCGTCGGCAGTCTGTCCGGCGCGCCTATGCACCGGCCCGCGCGGCGCCGTTCGGCGCTCGCGCGCTTCGCGCTCGCCTGGCCGCTCGCGGCACTCGTGGCGGGCCTCTTTGCCATCGCGTACTTCGAAGATCAGCAACGCACCGCTGAACTCGCCGATATCGACGCGGCCATGCTGAGCGACGACCTGCCGCTCACGGCCTACCTCGATCACGGGTTCAACGCGTATCTGACGCGCGCGCACTAAGGAAATCTGAGCAGGAGACTGACGGGGTGAGTTACAAGCGCGGCCTGGCCGTTGTCATTGGATGTGTGGTCGCGGCAGTCGTGTCGTATGTGGCGACCTACCCGCGCTTTCATCCCGAGCCCACCGGCGAAAACACCGCCGGCGCGCCCGCGCAGGTGAAAGCGCCCGCGGTCGATAATTCGGTCGCGACCACGTTCGCGCCGTTACCCGGCCAGTCCAATCCGCTCGCATGGGCACATTTGAGCGACGCGCAGCACGCCGCGCTCGCGCCGTTCGCCGTCGAATGGGACCGTTTCAGCGACGAGCGCAAACGCAAATGGCTGAAGATCGCCGCACGCTACCCGAAAATGTCGCCCGAAGCGCAGAAGCGCCTGCATGAGCGCATGGCGGAATGGGTCGGCATGACGCCGGAGCAACGGCGTGTCGCGCGCGAAAACTATCAGGTTTCCAAGGAATTGCCGGCGCAGGCGCGCCAGCGCGCCTGGAAGGCTTACCAGCAGCTCCCCGAAGAGCAAAAAGAACGCCTTGCCGCGAGCGAGCACAAGCGCCGGCCCACCGTTGTGAGCGCCCCGCCCAGCGGCAACAAGAGCGAAATTCGCGATATCCAGCGCCTCGTCAACGAGCGCGATCACCGCGGGCTGCCGCATGCGCCCGCAGGCGTCACCGGGGCATCGGGCGCGGCTGGCGCGAGCAGCACGGGCTCGGGTCTCGCGCCCGCCGCGCCCGGCGCGCCGAGCGAGCCGGCAGTGGCTTCGTCGTTTGCGGCGGGCATTCCTGCCGCCGGCAGCTTCGTGCCGGCCACGCCCATCCCGGTCTCGCCCGCCGAAGCACCCGCGGCGTTCAAGGGCTCCTGAAGCCTCCACCAGGCGCTCGCGGCGCCCTCCGCACCCTCGTTAACCCCGCCGCGGCGTTGCGGTCATATCGCCGCGCGCGTGTTCGAGGTTATGCTCTGGACGTCCCGTCCCCGAACTGACGCCATCGTGTCCGAAAGCGCCCAAGCCGCCGCCCTGCCGTCCGCCGTCGTCTTCCCGGTTGAACCTGCGCCCGTTTCGATTCGCCGCCGCCTCGCCGCATTCGTCTACGAAAGCGTGCTGCTGTTCGGCGTCGTCTTCGCCGCGGGGCTCGCGTTCAGCCTCGTCCTGCAGCAGCGCAACGGCTACACGCATCACAACGCGATGGCGGTCTGGATCATCTTCGTGGTCGGCGCGTACTTCGTCGGCTTCTGGCACAAGGGCGGACAGACGCTGCCGATGAAGACCTGGCGCCTGCGTGTGGTCGGCCCGGACGGCGAGCCGCCCACGCTCGCGCGAGCGACGCTGCGCTACCTCGCCGCGTGGCTCTGGTTCCTGCCGCCGCTCGTGCTGCATCCGCTGCTCGATCTTTCGATTCCGCACACGCTTGCGCTCGTTGGCTTCTGGTTCGTGATCTGGGCCGCGAGCGCCCGCCTCTCCCACGACCGCCAGTTCCTTCAGGACCGCCTTGCGGGCACGCGCATTGTCGCAATCGCGCGACAGGGCGCGAAGGCGTAGCAGTCGCACGACATCCCCCATCGGGCCGGAAAAGCGGCTGCACAGTACCACCTGGGACTGCGTAACGAGACCTTCTCGTGACTGTCATGTTGCCGTCACGGCGGCATGGCGCAATGCGCGTATTACAACCTGCCGCGCGCGCCATGGCCCAAAAGACGTCAGCGACCACCCTGTTCCGGCAGACCACCGGACGAGGCACCGACTCCGCCACGTTCCACCCATCTCCCGGCGGAGCCACCTTTCCCGTCCCGCCCCTGCCGCCCTCGTCGATCGACGACGCCCCCACCACCGGCTCCCACGACGACGACCATCCCGATCCCACCCGCTACCGCACGATCTGGCTCTCCGATATCCATCTCGGCACGGGCGGCTGTCAGGCGTCGTATCTGCTCGATTTTCTGCGCCACAACGAGTCGGAGTATCTGTACCTCGTGGGCGATATCATCGACGGCTGGCAACTGAAGAAGGGCTGGTACTGGCCCCAGGCGCACAACGACGTCGTCCAAAAGGTGCTGCGCAAGGCGCGCAAGGGCACTCAGGTCGTCTACATCCCGGGCAACCACGACGAGAGCGCGCGCCAGTTCTGCAATCTCGCATTCGGCGACATCCACGTGCGCGAGGAAGCCTTCCACACGACGCTCACCGGCAAACGCCTGTGGGTCGTGCACGGCGATCTCTTCGACGGTGTGATCCAGCACGCCAAGTGGCTCGCCTATCTCGGCGACTCGGCCTACACGCTGATCCTCCTGCTCAACCGCTGGTTCAACCGCGTGCGCGCGAAGCTCGGCTTCCAGTACTGGTCGCTCTCGCAGTACCTCAAGCATCAGGTCAAGAACGCGGTGAACTTCATCTCCTCGTTCGAGCGCGTAATGACCGACGAAGCACGCCGCCGCGGCTGTGACGGCGTGGTCTGCGGCCACATCCACAAGGCCGAAATCCGCGACATCGACGGCATCCTGTACTGCAACGACGGCGACTGGGTGGAGAGCCTGTCCGCGCTCGTCGAGACGTTCGAGGGCGAGTTACGCATCGTCTACTGGACCGTGAAGCGCGCGCCGGAAGCGCAGGTCTCGACGCGCAAGGCGCGTGTGAGCGCCGCCTGAGTGTCGACTGATTCCGCCAAGCAGCAACCATAACCGCACTACCGAACGACAAGAGGGCCGACGACCGATGAAAGTAATGATCGTGACCGATGCATGGGAGCCGCAGGTCAACGGCGTGGTTCGAACGCTGAAGAACACGGCGCGCGAACTCATCGCGCTCGGGCATCAGGTCGAGCTGCTCACGCCGCTGGAGTTCCGCACGATACCGTGCCCCACCTACCCGGAAATCAAGCTCTCGCTGTTTCCGAAGCGGCATCTGAAGGAACGCATCCGCGCATTCGGGCCCGATGCGATCCACATCGCGACCGAAGGCCCGCTCGGACTCGCCGCGCGCCGCTATGCGATCGACCACGACCTGCCCTTCACGACCGCTTATCACACGCGCTTTCCCGAATACGTGCAGGCGCGCTTCGGCATTCCGCTCGCGGCGACCTACCGCTTTCTGCGCTGGTTCCACAAGCCCTCGCTCGCGGTGATGGCGCCCACGCCCATCGTGAAGACCGACCTCGAGAAGTTCGGCTTCACGAACGTCGTGCTGTGGACGCGCGGCGTGGACCTCGACATCTTCCGGCCGATGGAATCGAAAGTGCTCAACACGGCGCGCCCCATCTTCCTGTATGTGGGCCGCGTGGCCGTGGAGAAGAACGTCGAGGCGTTTCTCAGGCTCGATCTGCCCGGCTCGAAATGGGTGTGCGGCGAAGGCCCGGCGCTCGCCGAGTTGAAGTCGCGCTATCCCCAGGCGAATTACCTGGGTGTCCTGAGCCAACCCGAACTCGCGAAGGTCTACGCTGCCGCCGACGTATTCGTGTTCCCGAGCCGCACCGACACCTTCGGTCTCGTGCTGCTCGAAGCGCTCGCATGCGGCACGCCGGTGGCCGCCTACCCGGTGACGGGTCCGATCGACGTGCTGGGCACGGGCGGCGCGGGCTCGATGAACGAAGACCTGCGCGAAGCGTGCCTCGAAGCGTTGAAGATCGACCGCGCCGAGGCGCGCGCCTGGGCCGAGCGCTTCTCGTGGCGCGCGGCCTCCGAGCAATTCGCGGCGCATCTCAAGCCGCGCTCGCGCGCGACGATGGAGCCTTCCAGCGCCGCAGCCTGAGCGCGAGGCCGGCTATGGTGCGCGCTACGATAGTCCGCGAGCGCGCCGGGGACACCGACGGCCCCGGCGCAACCGCCTCCCACGCGTGCGATACTGGGGTACTACCTGGCACCACCATGACGCCACGTCCTCCGTTACCGCCGCATAGCGCCCAGGGCGCACGCAGTCCCAATCCGCCCGCCAGCCAGCGTGCCGGCGGCTCTACGCGCGCCGCACGCGCCGCCGAAGCGCTCGATCCGCGCGCGCCCCCTTCCGCCGTTGCTGCACCTGGCGTTGCGCCGCCTGCCGCATCCGCAGCGGCGAGCGAGCACGCCAAGCCCACTGCGCCCACCGCGCCCGCTACGCCGCGCGCTGCCGCCGCGGAGCCGCCCGAGCCGCCGCATCTGCATGAACCGCTCGGTCCCGACGATCCGCTCGCCCCGTTGCCCTTCAACCCCTACAAGGGCAACCGCGGCATCACCCGTGCATGGAAGGCGCTCAAGTACTCGATCAAGGGCTTTCGCGCCGCCATCCGCGAGGAAAGCGCGTTTCGCCAGGAGCTCACGCTCTCGGCCATCCTCGTGCCGATCGGCGTGCTCATCCCGGTCGAGCCCGTCGAGCGCGTGCTGCTGCTCGGCTCGGTCATCCTCGTACTGATCGTCGAGCTGCTCAATTCGAGCATCGAGAACGCGGTGGACCGCATCGGCCTCGAGCGCAACGAGCTCTCGGGCCGCGCCAAGGACCTGGGCAGCGCGGCGGTGACGCTCGCCTTGCTGCTCTGCGTCCTGACCTGGGGGCTGATCCTCGTACCCCGTTTCGGGCCGCTGCTGCTGCACGGAATCGGCGTACTCTAGCGCCACACGCCTCCGTACCGCGGGGGCCACGCCTCTCCTCGCCACTCCTGACAGACGCAAGCTGTCGGTGCGCGCGGGCCGTCGGTTTATAATCGAACGACAGTCTTATAACGACCAACCGCGTCCGGGCCGCGCGCACCGCAACATACAAGCGGGCGCCTGAGCCCGGCACTGCATTTTCAGGGCCGGACGACATGGATGCCAAACCTCCCCGCCGTACACGCGAACGGATTCTCGAGCTGTCGCTGAAGCTGTTCAACGAGATCGGCGAGCCGAACGTCACGACGACGACCATCGCCGAGGAAATGGAGATCAGTCCAGGCAACCTGTACTACCACTTCCGCAACAAAGACGACATCATCAACAGCATCTTCAGCCAGTTCGAGCAGGAGATCGAAAAGCGTCTGCGCTTTCCCGAGGACCATCGCGCCACCATCGACGAGATGTGGGCGTACCTGCAGTACATGGTCGACTTCACGTGGCGCTACCGCTTTCTCTATCGCGACCTGAACGACCTGCTCGCGCGCAACCGCACGCTGGAGATGCACTTCAAGCAGATCATCAGCCACAAGGTGCACTTCGCGAAGCAGTTCTGCGAGCAGCTCATGGAAGACGGCGACATGGTCGCCACGCCGGCCGAGATCGACGTGATCTCGACCAATATCGGCGTGATCGCCACCTACTGGCTCTCGTACCAGTTCGTGATGAATCCGCGCAAGTACAACGACCAGGAAGCGATTCGCGACGAGCTGCACCAGGTGAGCGTGCAGATCGTCTCGCTGATGGCGCCGTATCTGCGTGGCCGCGCGCGCGAGCTGTTCGACGATCTCGTCTCGGGCAAGCTCGCCAAGCGCGAGTTCTACGACTACCTGCCGCCGCGCGAAGGCGCGGGCGCCGCCAAGGACAACCGGGAATAAAGGCCAAAGCCGAATGAAAGCAGTCTGCGTGTATTGCGGCTCCTCGACTGGAACCAACCCGATTTATACCGAAGCCGCACGGGCATTCGGCGGCGCGCTCGTCGCCGCGAACCTCGCGCTCGTCTATGGCGGCGGCAAGGTCGGCCTGATGGGCGTGATCGCCGACACCGTGATGGCGGGCGGCGGCCGCGCCATCGGCGTGATCCCCGAGCTGCTGGTGGACAAGGAAGTGGGCCACGTGGGCCTCACCGAGCTGCACGTCGTGCCCGACATGCACCAGCGCAAGAAGATGATGGCCGATCTCTCCGACGCCTTCGTCGCGATGCCGGGCGGCGCGGGCACGCTCGAAGAGCTGTTCGAGGTCTATACGTGGGCGCAGCTCGGCTATCACCACAAGCCAGTGGGCGTGCTGAACATCGGCGGCTTCTACGATCCGCTCATGGCGCTGCTCGATCACACGGTGCGCGAAGGCTTCATGCGCCAGACCTACCTCGACATGCTGCAGACCGACAGCGACCCGGTCGCGCTGATCGCCAGGCTCAAGCGCTATCACGCGCCCGCGAAGGACAAGTGGGCGGACTTGCGCGAGAACGTTTGATCCAGCCGCGTGCCGCCGGCCCCTCGACTAACCGCAGTCACTACGATGAGTCCATCGCGATGAGCAAGGTTGTCCTGATCACCGGCGCAAGCCGCGGCATAGGCCGCGCGACGGCGCGTCTGCTTGGCGCAAACGGCTGGACTGTGGGCGTCAACTATCTGCACAACGAACCGGCCGCCGACGAAACCGCCGCCGAAGTGGGCCGCGCAGGCGGCCACGCGCGCGTGCTGCGCGGCGACGTCGCGAGCGAAGCAGACGTCGTCGCGATGTTCGACGCGCTCGAATCGGCCTATGGCCGCATCGATGCGCTCGTGAACAACGCGGGCATTGTGGCGCCGGGCAGCCAGGTCGCCGACATGAGCGTCGAGCGTCTGAAGCGCATGTTCGACGTGAACATATACGGCGCGTTTCTGTGCGCACGCGAAGCGGCGCGACGCATGTCGAAGGATCGCGGCGGCGACGGCGGCTCGATCGTCAATGTGTCTTCGGCTGCCGCGCGGCTCGGCTCGCCCAACGAATACGTGGACTATGCGTCGTCAAAAGGCGCGGTCGACACGATGACGATCGGGCTCGCCAAAGAACTCGGCCCGCAGGGCGTGCGCGTGAACGCGGTGCGCCCAGGCCTCATCGACACCGAAATCCACGCGAGCGGCGGCCGCCCCGATCGCGCGGCCGTGCTCGGCGCGCAAACGCCGCTCGGCCGGCCCGGCAGCGCCGACGAAGTCGCGCAAACGATCGTGTGGTTGCTGAGCGACGCCGCCTCGTATGTCACAGGCGCCCTGCTCGACGTGAGCGGCGGACGCTGAACTCGCGCGCGGGATTCGGCTAGAACGACGAACCCCGCTCGCGCAAAAACGCGGCCTCTTCGTCGGTGGAAACGCGGCCCAGTTGCGCGTTGCGATGCGGGAAGCGCCCGAAGCGCTCGATGATCTTCGCGTGGCGCACCGCGTAATCGTAGTAGCCCTTCCCCTCGGGATCCTTTGCCAGCTCGCCGAACAGACGCAGCGATTCGCGCTGCGCTTCGGCGCTTTCGGCGTGTTCGAACGGCAGATACGCGAAGGAGCGGTGCTGCAGCGTGGGCAAGCGCAGATCCGCGCCGCTCGCCACCATCATGCGCGCGATGCCGAGCGCCTTGTCGTCCGCGGAGAACGCGTGCGGCGTGCCGCGATGGCAGTTGCGCGAGAACTGGTCGAGCACGATCAGAAGCGCGAGCGCGCCTTCGGGCGTCTCGCACCATGCGTCGAGTTCGCCCGCACACGCGGCGTCGAGCAGCGCGCCGAAGCGTTCGCGCAGCCTGGCGTCGAACGCGGCGTTCTTGCGGAACCACATCTTGCGCTCGCGGCCGAATTCCTCCGAGCCCGGCGCGCCGAACCAGAAGTCGAGCACCTCGCGCGCACGCGCTTCGAGATTCATTCCGCCAGTTCCAGAACGAGACGCCGCGTGCGTGCGCTCTTCTTCTCGAGCTTCGCCACCCGCAGCGCGCCGATCTCCCGTGTGTTGCGCACGTGCGTGCCGCCGCAGGGCTGCAAATCGACGTTATCGATACGCAAGAGGCGCACACGGCCCAGGCCCATCGGCGGCTTCACGCTCATCGTGCGCACGAGTTCGGGGCGTTGCGCCATTTCATCGTCGGTGATCCATTCGGTCGCCACCGCATGCGCGCCCGCAACGAGTTCGGCGAGCCGCGCCTCCACCATCTCGCGCTCGATCGGCTCGACGGTCGCGAAATCGAGGCGCGCATAGTCGGTCGTGATGCTGCAGCCGTCCACGGGGTATGGCAGCACCGCGCACATCAAATGGCTCGCCGTATGCAGGCGCATGTGCCGGTGACGGCGCGCCCAGTCGATCTCGGCGCGCACGCGCTCGCCCGCGGCGAGACGCGCGAGCAGCGCTTGCTGGCCGGGCGCGGGAACGTGGAGCGCGTCGTCGGGCGTGGCGCCTTCGAACTTCGCCTTGCGCGTGTCGGCAATCTCGATACGCGTGCCGTCGGCGAGCACCAGCGCGCCGGCGTCGCCGGCCTGGCCGCCGCCGAGCGGATAGAACACGGTCTGGTCGAGCCGCACGCCGTCCTCGCCAACGGCAAGCACGGTCGCTTCGCACTGCGTGAGATAGGCGTCCTCGCGAAAGAGCGCGCGGGTGGTCGTCATCGTGGGAGTCTCCTTGTTTTGCGTACCGCGGGCCATGCGCAGCCGGTCGCCCGCCAAAGGGCCATTATGGCCGCGACGCAAACCACCCCGCTGGACGGCCGCGATGCATGAGCGCCTGACTGTACCGGCCCACCGACCGGAACAATCGTGCCCAGTGAATCAGCCCGGATGATTGCGCATCCAGTCGGCGGTATCGAAGAACGAGTGCAGCAGGCGTTCGCGCAGCGGCTCCGGCAGGCCCACGTCTTCCATCGCCCAGGCCATGCAGCGCAGCCACTGGTCGCGCTCCGACGAGGCGATCGCGAACGGCAAATGGCGCGCGCGCAGGCGCGGATGACCGAAGCGTTCGATATAGTGGTCCGGGCCGCCAAGCCAGCCGCAGAGGAACCAGAACAGCTTGTCGCGCGAACCGTCGAGCGTTTGCGGATGCATCGCGCGGATGCCCGCGAAATCGGCCTCGAGGTCCATCAGGTCATAGAAACGGTCGACGAGTTCGCGCACGCGCGCCTCGCCGCCGACGAGTTCGAAGGCCGTGGGTTTCTGCGGCGCTTCGTCGGCTGGATCGGTCATACGGTTGAATCAGGAAAAAAGAGGGACGGCAGCACACTGCCCTAGACGAATGATTTTCGCATAGTGGCGCGTGGCGGGTGGCCGCGGGTTGCTGCACTACGCGTCGCGCAGCGACTGCAGCGCCGGGCGCGCGAGCACGTGCCGCAAGCTGATCCACCCGCCCACGCCCGCGCACACGACGCCTGCGGCGATGCCGGCCGGCAGGAGCCACGGATCGAACGGCAGATAGAAGAGAAACACGTGCGTGGCGAGCACCGAGCCCACCGCTTGCGCGCCGAGCGCCGCCATGAGCCCCGCGAGCGCACCCACGGAAATGAATTCGGCCACCTGCACCGCGCGCACCTGCTGGTGCGATGCCCCCAGCGCGCGCAGCAGCGCC
Source organism: Paraburkholderia sp. CNPSo 3076 (assembly GCF_026343935.1). Classification (NCBI taxonomy): domain Bacteria; kingdom Pseudomonadati; phylum Pseudomonadota; class Betaproteobacteria; order Burkholderiales; family Burkholderiaceae; genus Paraburkholderia; species Paraburkholderia sp. CNPSo 3076. Next base: position 61,719 of record NZ_JAPMAL010000017.1, read on the forward strand.
GACTCGCGCATGCGCTCGTCGCGCGTGCCCGCGAGCGCCGCGTAGAGCACCAGCACGCCCGCGGCGAGCGTGAAGAGAAAGAGGAACTGCACCGCGCCGATCACCTGCTCCAGCACGCGCTCGATCTGCGCGAGAATCGGCGCGATGTCGATCGCGGTGACGTTGGGATAGCGGGCCACGAGACCGTCCACGACCTGGCGCTGCCCGGGCGGCAGGTGAAAGCTCGTGATGTACGTCGCCGGAAAATCGCGCAGCAGTCCGGGCGGCATCAGCACGAAGAAGTTGACCTTGAACGAGCCCCAATCGAGCTTGCGCACACTCGTGACGGGCGCCGTGACTTCCAGGCCTGTCACGTCGAACTTGAGCACGTCGCCGGGCTTCACGTTGATGAGCTTCGCGAGTCCCTGCTCGATCGAAAGCTGCGGCGTGCCCGAATCGCCATACCAGGTGCCCGCCTCGATGCGATTGTCGTCGGGCAGTTTCGTCGTGTACGAGAGATTGAACTCGCGATCCACGAGCCGGCGCGCGTCCTCGCTCTTGTACGAGTCGGGATTCACGGGCTTGCCGTTGATCGAGATGAGGCGCCCGCGCACCATCGGCTGGAGATCGCTGTCGGCAGCCCCGGCAATGCCATGCGAGCGCAGCCACGCGGCCACGGCGTCGCGCTGATCGGGCTGGATGTCGATAAGGAACTCGTTGGGCGCATCGGGCGGCGTGGACTTGCGCCAGCCTTCGACGAGGTCGTTGCGCGTCATCGCGATCAGCAACAGACACATGAGGCCGATGGCGAGCGCCGTGATCTGCAGCGCGCTTGCGCCCGGCCGCCGCTCGAGCGACGCCAGTGCGTAGCGCCAACCCACGCCTGCGCGCGCCTGGCCGGAGAGACGAGCGCTGCGCGCCACGCCCGCCGCGCACCAGAGCGCCACGCGCGCCACGCTGGCGAACACGAGAAGCCCGATCGCGAAACCGCCGGCGACGATGCCGCCGAGCTTGAGTTCGCCCGCCGCGATCACGAGCAGCCCCGCGAAGAGCGCAATGCCGACGCCATAGGCCGCCCACGCGGCGCGTCCTTCGTCGCCCCACTCGCGGCGCAGCACGCGCACCGGCGGCACGCGCGTGAGCGGCAAGAGCGGCGGCAGCGCGAAGCCGAGCAGCAGCACGAGCCCCGCGGCGATGCCTTCAAGCACGGGCAACGGCCCGGGCTGCGGCAGCACAACGTCGATGAGATTGCCGAGCCACGCCAGCAGGGCGAGATGACCCGCGTAGCCGAGCGCCACGCCCGCTGCGCCGCCCACGAGTCCGAGCCCCGCGAACTCCAGCACGAACAGCGTGCGCAACGTGCGTTGGCTCGCACCGAGGCAGCGCATCGCGGCGCAGGCGTCGAGGTGGCGGCGCGTGTAGCGATGCGCGGCCATGGCGATCGCCACCGCCGCGAGCAGCGCCGTCAGGAGCGACACGAGCGTGAGGAAGTGGCGCGCGCGGTCGAGCGTCTGGCGCACCTGAGGCTGGCCGTCCTGGAGCGATTCCAGCGCGACGCCGCGCATCTTGCCGCCATCCACGCGCGCACGCGACCAGGACGCGAACTGCGCGACGGCCGGATCGGCGCCCGCCACGAGCAGGCGGTAAGTCACGCGGCTGCCATAGCCGAGCAGACCGGTCGACGCGACTTCGTCGGCGCGCATCATGAGGCGCGGCGAGAAGTTCACGAACGAAAAGCCGCGGTCGAGTTCTTTCGTGATGAGCGCGTTCACGGTGAAGGTGCGCGTGCCGACCTTCACGCTGTCGCCGACATGGAGCTTGAGCGCGTCGAGCAGTTCGTCGTCCACCCAGACGGTGCCGGGCGGCGGAATGCCTTGCGCCGCGTGATCGGGCGCGCCCGGCGCCGCGGCGATGCGCAGCGCGCCGCGCAACGGATAGTCCGCCGAGACGGCCTTGACGGCGGCAAGGCGAGTCGCCGTTGCGCCCGGGGCGGCGGAAGCGCCCGCCGCTGCCGCAGCTTGTGGCGCCCCCGAACTCACCATGCTCGGGAAGATCGCCGTGGTCGCCGTGCGCAGCGAGAGCGACTGCGCCTCGCGCGCGAACATGGGATCGACGGGGTGATCGGCGCGCACGATGAAATCGGCGGCGATCATGCGCCGGGCATCGCGCTCGAGGCCGCGCTGCAGTCGGTCGGCGAGAAAACCGACGCTGGCGAGCGCCGCCACGGCCAGCACGAGCGCGAACAGCAGCATGGTGAGTTCGCCCGCGCGCCAGTCGCGCGCCGTCATGCGCGCGGCAAGATGCGCGAGATCGGACCAGCCCGGCGTAGTGCGCACGGCCACTGGCCCGCGCGGGCCGACCGGACCGCCCGGGCCACCAGCGGCACCCGGCGACTCAGCCTGCACGAACCCCGGCCCGCCTTCGCTGCGCGGAGGCTTTGCGTTGGAGGGAGAAGGCGCGCCGCCGCTCAATCGTGACGACCTCGCAACGAAAGCCGCGAAACCATGTGCGTCGCCATGCCGCGAAAACCGCCCTGCACGCCGCGCCACAGGCGCGGCAGCGCCCAGGCCGCGAGCACGAGGAACGCCACGAGCATGACGAGGAAGAGCAGCGGCACAAAGAACGCGAGCAGCACGCCCACGAAGGTCATGCCGTCCTCCGCGCTCGATGTGACGACGTTCGACACCGGCTCAGGCGACAGATTGATGAGCGCGCGCGTGCCCGCCTTGGCGAGATGCGCCGTACCCGCGAGCGTGCCGCCCGCCAGCGCGGCGACGGTCAGCAGCGCCGGATCGGCATGGCCGAGCGCGCCGGCCGCGAGCACGGCCCCGGCCGGGATGCGGATGAAGGTATGCACCGCGTCCCAGAGCGAATCGAACGCGGGGATCTTGTCGGCGAGAAATTCGAGCACCGTGAGCGCGGCGGCGATGCCGATCACCCACGGCGAAGCGAGCACGGCAAGCGTGTCGGGCAGGTGAATCAGGCCAAGACGTTGCAGGACGCCGGCCATCAGCACCGTGAGATAGAGGCGCAGGCCGCTGCCCCAGGACAGGCCCGCTGCTAGCGAAAGTGGTTCCAGCATGGCTGCCTCCTCGCGCGGCGCGGCCGGGGCGCCGGCGCTCCGCGCGGGGAAGCGGGAGAGCAGGCGCTGTGCGCACACGCTCGCCGCTCATGCGGCGCGGAGTGTTATCGGGTTATGACCGTTCCATTATAGCCACGCTCGCTGCGGTGCCGCAGCGGTGTTGCGCGGCCGCGGCATAGGGTCCGGACCGATGTAGGCGCAGCGAATGTAATCAGGCAGCCGAAGAAAGCTTGAGTCCGATGAGGCCGAGCACGATCAGCGCGGCGCTCGCCACGCGCGCGGCGCTCACTGCCTCGCCCATCATGACGATACCGAACACGAATGCGCCGACCGCGCCAATGCCCGTCCACACCGCATAGGCGGTGCCGAGCGGCAATTGACGCATGGCCATGGCGAGCAGGACGAAGCTGCCCAGCGCCGTGACCACGGTGAACACCGAGGGCCAGAGCCGCGTGAATCCTTCGGAAGATTTGAGACCGGCGGCCCACGCCACTTCGAGCAGGCCGGCGACAAGAAGAAGAAACCAGGACATGAGGAACGCTCCATTTAAAAAATGGGGCCGTCCCCGATGACGTCAAAATCCGTAAGGCCGTCCTTACAAAACTGTAATTATAGCACCAGCGCGGTGGAGGCTCGCAGTGCGGCCTTACTGCACGCCGACCAGCCGATACCCCACGCCCGTCTCCGTGATGATGTGCTCCGGCTGCGCAGGATCGCGCTCCAGTTTTTGCCGCAGATGCGCCATGTAGATGCGCAGGTAATGACTGCTCTCCACGTGCGACGGCCCCCAGACCTCGCGCAGCAGTTGCCGGTGCGTGAGCACACGCCCCGCGTCGCGCACGAGGGTGGCGAGCAGGCGGTACTCGATCGGTGTGAGATGCACGGGCGCGCCTTCGCGCGTGACCTGGCGCAGGCCCAGATCGACGTTCACGGCGCCGAAGCTCACCTGCGGCGCCTCGTTCGCCCCGCCGCGGTTGCGCCGCCGTAGCTGCGCGCGAATGCGCGCGAGCAACTCGGACACGCCGAACGGCTTCGTGAGGTAGTCGTCGGCGCCAGCGTCGAGCGCGGCCACCTTCTCGCTTTCCTGGGTGCGCGCCGACAGCACGATCACGGGCAGATCGCTCCAGCCGCGCAGTTCGCGAATCACGTCGAGGCCGTCGGTGTCGGGCAGGCCCAGATCGACGATCACGAGGTCGGGCTTGCGCGTGGCGGCCTCCACGAGGCCCTGCTTGCCGGTCTCGGCGTCGTGCACGACGATGCCCTCGCCCTCCAGCGTTGCGCGCACGAATCGGCGAATCTGTTTTTCGTCTTCGATCAGGACGACGGCGATGCTCGGGTCACTCATTTGCGGGTTTCGGATCGATGGTTTTGGGGGGGACGGCCTCCCGTGCGGCGGGCATCCGCGGAACGGCCTCCCGTGCGGCGGGCATCCGCGGGACGGCCTCCTCTGCGGCGGGCTCGAGCGGCTCGAGCGGCTCGAGCGGCTCGAGCGCTTCGCGTGCCTCTGGCGCATCGGTCACATCGGCGGGCAGCGGCGGCGGCGACTCTACGGGCAGCGCGAACCAGAACGTCGCGCCTTCCACATGGCCATCCGCGGCAACGCGATTGGACGCGCCGATTGTACCCCCGTGCGCCTCGACGATCGCCCGGCAGATGGCGAGTCCGAGCCCGATGCCGGGCTTGGCCGACTCCTTCTCGCCACGCGTGAACTTCTCGAACACGCGCTCGCCCATGCCGGGCGGCAGTCCCGGCCCGTTATCCTCGACCGAGACGCGCACGAACGGCTGGCCGCCCTCCTCCACGCGGCGCGCCGCGATGGTGAGCGGCGTGTCGGCGGGCGTGTACTTGGCCGCGTTCTCCAGCAGGTTCGAGAAGAGCCGCTCCATCAGCACGGCGTCGAGCTGGAGCAGCGGCAGGCCTTCCTCCAGCTTCACCTGCACGGGATGCCGCGCGAGCACGCGGCGGCAAGCAGCGAGCGCGGCGCCCACGGTTTCCTCGAGCAGCGTCCACTGACGATTGAGATTGAGGCTGCCCGCCTGCAGCCGCGCCATGTCGAGCAGGTTCGTGACGATGCCCGTCATGCGTAGCGCCTCGTCGTGAATCGCCTCGATCAGCTCGCCCGAGCGCGAGTCGCGCGCATCCTCGGGCTCATGCGTTTGCGCGAGCATCGACGAGAAACCGACGATCGTCGTGAGCGGCGTACGCAGGTCGTGCGAGATGGCCGAGAGCAGCGAATTGCGCAGCCGCTCCGACTCCATGTTGACGAGCGCGTCGCGCGCGATGTCCACGTAGTGCACGCGCTCGAGCGCGAGCGCGATTTGCGCGGCGAACGCGTCGAGCATGCGCTGCTGCTCGGGCACATGGAGTTCGCGCGCGTCGCGCGTCACGACGGCGAGCACGCCGCGCGTGCGCATCGGCGCCTTGAGCGGCAAGTAGCGCGCCACGGCCGCCGGCAGTGTGTCGGTGCCGTTGCCCGCGGGCTTTTGCTGGTCGTACACCCACTGGCCCACGTCGATGTCGAGGTTCCTGGCTTCGAGCATGATCTTCGGATCGGGCTCCTCGATCTTCTGCTGCACCTTGTCGACGCTATCCGGCAGGAGCAGCGCCACGCGCGCGCCGAACACCTCGCTCACGTGGCGGCTGCCGATCGCCACGATCTGCTCGGTGGTAAGCGCCGCGGCCAGCTCGCGCGCCATCGCGTACATCGCGCCGGTGCGCTGCTCGCGCCGCTGCGCGACGCTCGCCTCGCGGCGCAGGCTCGACGTGAGATGGCTGATGACGAGCGAGGTGAGCAGCATGCCGACGAAAGTCAGCAGATATTGCGTATCGGAGACCGAAAACGACATGCGCGGCGGCACGAAGAAAAAGTCGTACGCCGCGACGCTTGCAAACGAGAGCATCACGCCCGGCCCGCGCCCGAGCTTCGTCGCCGCGAAGATCACGCCGAGCAGATACAGCATGACGAGATTCGCGAGATCGATGCGGTCGATCAGCTGGTTCGCGATGAGCGTCACGCACGCGCAGATCACGAGCGCGGCCCCGTAGGCGCGCGGCGGCGAGCGCTCGGTGCCCCCGGCCGCAAGCGCATCGCGCCAGGCGTTGGCAGCTCGCGTGGCGGCACTGGCCGCAGCTCCTGGCTCGGTGCCCCCACGCACGGCTTCGCCCGCGCTCGCCCGCACGAGCGTGAGATCGACGTCGCCGGCTTTCTCGGCCAGGCGCTCGCCGAACGGGCGCTTCACCCAGCGTGACAAGCCCGTGCGCAGCGACCCGCCCGCCACGAGCTTCGACACATTGCGCAGCCGCGCGTAGCCGACCAGCGTGGTCGCGGCGTCCGCGCCTGCGAGCGTCGCCGTTTCGGCGCCGAGTTCGGAGGCGAGCTTGAGCGCGCCGAGCGTGCGCTCGCGCGTCGCATCGGGCAGACGCTGGAGCTTCGGCGTCTCCACGTACACGGCGATCCAGTCGGCCTTCAGACTCGCGGCGAGCCGCGCGGCGGCGCGCACCAGCGCGTTCGCCTCAGGCCCCGGCCCCACGCAGACGACGAGGCGCTCGCGCGCCTGCCACACATGCTGGATCGAGCGGTCGGCACGGTACTCGCGCATCTGCGCGTCCACCCGGTCGGCGGTGCGGCGCAGCGCAAGCTCGCGCAGCGCGATCAGGTTGCCCTTGCGAAAGAAGTTGCGCACCGCGCGCTCGGCCTGCGCCGGCATGTAGACCTTGCCGTCGCGCATGCGGTCGAGCAGCTCTTCGGCGGGCAGGTCGACGAGCGTGACTTCGTCCGCGCGGTCGAACACGCGGTCGGGCACGGTCTCCCAGACGCGAATGCCCGTGATCTGCCCCACCACGTCGTTGAGACTTTCGAGGTGCTGCACATTGACGGTCGTATAAACGTCGATGCCCGCGTCGAGTAGTTCGTACACATCCTGCCAGCGCTTCATGTGACGCGCGCCGGCCACGTTCGAATGCGCCAGCTCGTCGACGAGCACGAGCTGCGGCTTGCGTTCGAGCGCGGCGTCGAGATCGAACTCCTCGAGCAGCCGCCCGCGATAGGCAATGCGCTGGCGCGGCATCACTTCGAGGCCGGCGGTGAGCGCGGCGGTCTCGCTGCGCCCATGCGTCTCGACAATGCCGACCACCACGTCCACGCCCTCTTCGGCGCGGCGGCGCGCGGCCTGCAGCATTGCATAGGTCTTGCCGACGCCGGCTGACGCGCCGAAGAAAATCTTCAGCTTGCCGCGGCGGCGTTTTTCTTCGTCGCGCTGCAGCCGGTCGAGCAGTTCGTCGGGATCGGGGCGGTTCATGCGGAAATCGGGATGAATATCAGGTGGGTTGCGCCTCGCGCACGAAAGATCGTCTCACCGTGGCACGGAAATGGCAAACCGCACGCTGGACGCGCCAGGCGTCGAGCGTGCGGCGCGGCTCAGCGCTCTCGTTCAGCTCACCTCTTTGCCGTCGAGCGCGAGGTTCAACTCGAGCACGTTCACACGCGGCTCGCCAAAGAGGCCGAACTGGCGGCCCTTCGTATTGCGGTCCACGAGCGCCTGCACGTCGTTCGCGCTCATATGGCGCGCTTGCGCCACGCGCGCCACCTGGTAGGCGGCCGCGGCCGGCGAGATCTCGGGGTCGAGTCCGCTGCCCGAAGACGTCACGAGGTCGGCGGGGATGGGCTGCGAGATATCGGTACCCGCGGCCTTGAGGGCGGCGATGCGGCCTTTAACCTCGTCGGCGAGCGCCGGGTTGGTCGGCCCGAGGTTCGAGGCGCTCGAGCTCGTCGCGTTGTACGGCATCGGCGAGGTGGCCGAGAGACGGCCCCAGAAGTACTGGGGCGCGTCGAACTGCTGGCCGATGAGCGCGCTGCCCACCACCTTGCCGTCGACTTCGACCAGACTGCCGTTGGCCTGGCGGTGGAACGCGGCCTGGCCGAACGCGGTCATCACGGCCGGATACACGAGGCCGGTGATGACCGTTAGCACGGCGAAGATCACGATCAGAGGACGAAACTGCGATTTCATTTTGGCTTCCTATGTATCTATCCGTGTGTGTCTGTCTGCGCGGCTCAGACCCAGCCCAACGCGGCGAGCACCATGTCGATCAGCTTGATGCACGGGAACGGCAGGAGAATGCCGCCGAGGCCGTAGACCAGCAGGTTGCGGCGCAGCAGCGTCGCGGCGCCGAGCGGCCGGTACTTCACGCCCTTGAGCGCGAGCGGAATCAGCATCACGATGATGAGCGCATTGAAGATCACCGCCGAGAGGATCGCCGACGAGGGCGACGTCAGATGCATGACGTCGAGCACGCGCAGTTGCGGATACGTCGAAGCGAACGCCGCCGGAATGATCGCGAAGTACTTCGCGACGTCGTTGGCGATCGAGAACGTCGTGAGCGAGCCGCGCGTCATGAGCATCTGCTTGCCGATCTCGACGATCTCGATGAGCTTGGTCGGGTTCGAGTCGAGGTCGACCATGTTGCCCGCTTCCTTCGCGGCCTGGGTGCCCGTGTTCATCGCCACGGCCACGTCGGCCTGCGCGAGCGCCGGCGCGTCGTTGGTACCGTCGCCCGTCATCGCCACGAGCTTGCCTTGCGCCTGGTGCTCCCGGATCGTCGCGAGCTTGGTTTCGGGCGTGGCCTGCGCGAGAAAGTCGTCCACGCCGGCTTCGGCGGCGATCGCGGCGGCGGTCAGGCGGTTGTCGCCCGTCACCATCACGGTCTTGATGCCCATCTTGCGCAGCTCGGCGAAACGCTCCTTGATACCGCCCTTCACGACGTCCTTCAGCTCGATCACGCCGAGCACGCGCGCGGTGCCGCCATGCATTTCGGCAACCACGAGCGGCGTGCTGCCGCGGCGGGCCACATCGTCCACGGCGTTGTCGACTTCGGCGGGGAAACGGCCGCCATGGGTTTCGACGTAATGCTTGACCGCGTCGGCGGCGCCCTTGCGAATCTCGCGGCCGGGCATGTCCACACCGCTCATGCGCGTTTGGGCGCTGAAGGCGAGGAACACGGCGTGCAGCGAGTTCATGTCGCGCTGGCGAATGTTGAAACGCTGCTTTGCGAGCACGACGATGCTGCGGCCTTCCGGCGTTTCGTCGGCGAGCGACGAGAGCTGCGCGGCGTCCGCGAGCACTTCTTCGGTCACGCCAGGCGCAGGCACGAACATCGACGCCTGACGGTTGCCGAGCGTGATCGTGCCGGTCTTGTCGAGCAGCAGCACGTCCACGTCGCCGGCGGCTTCCACCGCGCGGCCCGAAGTCGCGATCACGTTGGCCTGCATCATGCGGCTCATGCCGGCTACGCCAATCGCCGAAAGCAGACCGCCGATGGTCGTCGGAATCAGGCAGACGAGCAGCGCCACGAGCGCCGTGATTGTGACCACGTGGCCCATCTTCGCGGCTTCGACCGAGAACATCGAGAACGGCAGCAGTGTCGCCGTGGCAAGCAGCAGCACGATGCTCAGCGCGACGAGCAGGATCGTGAGCGCGATTTCATTGGGCGTTTTCTGGCGCTTCGCGCCTTCGACCATCGCGATCATGCGGTCGAGGAACGCTTCGCCCGGGTTCGCCGTGACGCGCACGACGATCCAGTCGGAAAGCACGCGCGTGCCGCCCGTCACCGAGGAAAAGTCTCCGCCCGACTCGCGGATCACCGGCGCGGATTCGCCCGTGATAGCCGATTCGTCAACCGATGCCACGCCTTCGATCACTTCGCCGTCGGCCGGAATCGTGTCGCCGGTCTCAACGAGCACCACGTCGCCGCGGCGCAGATCGGACGCCGTCATGATGCGGATCGGCGCCTTCGGATGCGGCTCGTTGAGCTTCTTGGCCATGACGTCTTTCTTGGCCTGGCGAAGCGATGCCGCCTGCGCCTTCGAGCGCCCTTCGGCGAGCGCTTCCGCGAAGTTCGCGAACAGCACTGTGAACCACAGCCAGAGCGCGACTGCGAGGATGAACCCCGCGGGCGCTTCGGCCTGCCCCACGAGCGCCGCGATCCAGAGGATCGTCGTGAGCACGCTGCCCACGTAGACGCAGAACATCACCGGGTTGCGCAACTGCGTGCGCGGATTGAGTTTTCTGAACGAGTCCACGATGGCCGGACGCACCAGCGCCGGATCGAACATGGACCGAGTTGCACTATGCTGATTCATTTTCGTTTCGCTCATGTTGCGAAGGCCCCGGTTCAATGCACGCCCATCATGATCAGATGCTCAACGCCGGGACCGAGCGCGAGCGCGGGCACATAGGTGAGCGCACCGACCAGCAGCACCGTGCCGAGCAGCAGCACGACAAAGAGCGGGCCATGCGTGGGCAGCGTGCCGCCCGTCACTGCAATGCGCTTCTTGCTCGCGAGCGAACCCGCGATGGCGAGCACCGGCACGATGGTCCCGAAGCGGCCGAACCACATGGCAATGGCGAGCAGCCAGTTATAGAACGGCGTGTTCACGGTAAGGCCGGCGAACGCGCTGCCGTTGTTGTTGGCGGCCGAGCTGAACGCGTACAGGATCTCGGAGAAGCCATGCGCGCCCGGATTGGCGATACCTGCCTTGCCCGCGTCGGCGAGCACTGCGATCGAGGTGCCGAGCAGCACGAGCAGCGGCGTGAGCAGCACGACGATCGAGACCATCTTCATCTCGAACGACTCGATCTTCTTGCCGACATATTCCGGCGTGCGGCCGATCATGAGCCCCGCCACGAACACCGCGAGCAGCGCGAACACGAGCATGCCGTAGAGACCCGAACCGACACCGCCGAAGATCACCTCGCCGAGCTGGATGAAGAGCATCGGAACGAGACCGCCAAGCGGCGTGAGCGAGTCGTGCGCCGCGTTCACGGCGCCGCACGAAGCCGCCGTGGTAGCGACCACGAAGATGCCCGTTTGTGCGATGCCAAAGCGCGTTTCCTTGCCTTCCATGTTGCCACCGGCCTGCAGCGCGCTTGCGTGCTGGTCGACGTTGAGCGTCGTGAACATCGGATTGCCCGACTGCTCGGCGGATAGCACGCCGCCCACGGCCATGGCGAACGCAACCGTCATCACCGCGAGCACCGCGACGCCTTGCCTGCGGTCGCCCACCACGTTGCCGAACACGAGACACAGTGCGGCTGGAATGATCAGGATCGACAACATTTCGATGACGTTCGAGACCGGCGTGGGGTTCTCGTACGGATGCGCCGAGTTCGCATTGAAGAAGCCGCCGCCGTTGGTGCCGAGCATCTTGATCGCGACCTGCGAGGCGACCGGGCCCATGGCAAGCGTTTGCGACGTGACCTTCGTGTCCACCGTCTCGGGATTACCCTTCGCGTCCTTCACCGGGTTGCCCTGGGCATCGACCTTCGGCGCCGCATAGGTCGTGGTTTGCAGCACCGGCACGTCCTGATACGCCTTGAAGTTCTGAATCATGCCCTGGCTCATCAGGAGCGCAGCGATGATCGCCGACATCGGCACGAGGATGTAGAACGTCGTGCGCGTGAGGTCGACCCAGAAGTTGCCGATGGTCTGCACCGAGTGGCGCGCAAAGCCGCGAATCAGAGCGATCACGACCACGATGCCCGTCGCCGCCGAAAGGAAGTTCTGCACAGTGAGGCCGAGCATCTGCGTGAGATAGCTCACCGTTTGCTCGGGCGTGTAGTCCTGCCAGTTGGTGTTGGTGACGAAGCTCACGGCCGTGTTGAACGCGCCGTCGACGGTCATCGCGCCGAACTGCTGCGGGTTGCCAGGCAGCCAGCCCTGAATACGCAGCAGCACATAGAGAAAGCCCACGCCGAGCACGTTGAACGAGATGGTGGCGAGCGCATAGCGCTTCCAGTTCATCTCGGCCTGCGGATCGACGCCGGCGATGCGATAGAGGAAGTTTTCGAGCGGCGCAAAGAGCCGCACGACGCGCGAGCGCCCGTCGAGCACGCGCGTCATGTAGCCCGATACGGGCACCGCGAGCGCGAGCAGGATGACGAGGAAAAGCCCCGCCTGGAGCAGCGTGTTGGTGTTCATTCGATATCCTCCGCGCGCAGGAGCGCATGGACGAGATAAACGAACAGCAACAGCGTTGCCGCCCCCGATAGCCAGAAGATCCAGGTCATGGGCGCCCCCCCTTCGCACCTTGATCGCGGCGGTACTGCATCAGCTTCTCGCAGCCCGCGATCAACGCGTATGTGAGCGCGGCGAAAACCACCAGCCCCCCGATATACAGCACATCCATTGTCGTGTTCTCCATTCGCGGATGACGGATGGCTGAAAGTTACCCGCTGCGGCATTAAATCCGGATCAAAGGTTTTGGCGCTTGTATAAAAAACGCGTAAACGCGGGCGCAATCACGGGCCGGGCCGCAAAGAAAAAAGGCGCGCAACGGTGGCGTTGCGCGCCTTTTGGGTCTCCATGACGGAGTCACGGAACGTAAAGGTCGAATCAATGCGCCAGCGCCGATGGCATGCCCCGTGCGGCGCGGCAGTGCATCAATTGTTATGTCACGGGATCAGCACGGTCGAACCGGTGGTCTTGCGCGCTTCGAGATCGGCATGAGCCTGCCCGACGTCCTCGAGCGCGTAGCGCTGGTTGATCGACGTCTTGACCTCGCCCGAAGACACCACGTCGAACAACTCGGCGGCCATCGCCTCGTAGTCGGCGCGCTTCGCCATATACGTGAAGAGCGTCGGACGCGTGAAAAAGAGCGAGCCGCGCCCGGCGAACTCCGACGAATCGATCGCCGGCAGCGGCCCCGAAGCATTGCCGAAGCTCACGAACATGCCGAGCGGCGCAAGACAGTCGAGCGATTTCGTGTAAGTGTCCTTGCCGATCGAGTCGTACACCACGGGCACGCCCGCACCGTTCGTGATCTCGCGCACGCGTGCCGTGAAGTCCTCGCGCGTGTAGACGATCGGATGATCGCAGCCGTGCGCCTTTGCAATCGCGGCCTTCTCGTCCGAGCCCACGGTGCCGATCACGGTCGCCCCTAGCGCCTTCGCCCACTGGCACACGAGCAGGCCCACGCCGCCTGCCGCCGCCTGAATGAGGATGGTGTCGCCGGCCTTCACGCGATACGTGCGGCGCAGCAGGTATTGCGCGGTGAGGCCCTGCAGCATGATCGAAGCGGCCGCTTCGTCGCTGATCGCGTCGGGCAGCTTGATCACCTGGTCGGCGCGCAGCACGCGCTCCTGCGCATAGGCACCCGGCGGACGCGCGACGTAAGCCACACGGTCGCCCAATTTCAGCGCGCTCACGCCACGGCCCACCGCCGTCACCTCGCCGGCCGCTTCCATGCCGAGCCCGGCGGGCAGCGCCTGCGGATAGAGTCCCGTGCGGAAATACACGTCGATGTAGTTGAGGCCGCACGCGGTCTGGCGCAAGCGCACCTCGCCCTCGCCCGGCTCGCCCACGTCGACATCCACCCACTTCATCACTTCGGGGCCACCGGCCTTGTCGTATCGGATTGCCTTGGTCATCACGTCTCCTTGGTGTTGTCCTGGCTGGTTTCCTGAAATCGGGCTACGCGGCGCGCGCGTCAGACCGCGTTTTTCTGGCGCAGCGTGAGCACGTCGAGCAGCATGCGCGCCGTCGAGATGTTCGTCGCGCACGGCACGTCATGCACATCGCATGCGCGCACGAGCGCGTTGATGTCGGGTTCGTGAGGCTGCGGAGTCATCGGGTCGCGCAGGAAGATCACGATATCGACGTTGCCTTCCGCGAGCCGCGCGCCGATCTGCAGGTCGCCGCCGTGCGGGCCCGAGAGCATGCGCTCGACGTTCAGACCCGTCGCGGCCTCGATGCGCGAGCCGGTCGTGCCGGTCGCGATGATCTCGCATTGGCGCAGCGCATCGACGTATTCGCTCGCCAGCTTGACGATGTCTTCCTTCTTGTGGTCGTGCGCGATCAGTGCGACGCGGGTTGGCATGGCGTAAGTCTCCTTGACGTAGGGTTTGCGTGCGGAATAGTCGTGATGCGTGTCGTGAGGCGGCGCCAGCGGCGCCGCGGCTGCCCAGCGCTGAGTCGGATATCAGTAGGTGCCCGGATAAGCCCCGCCGTCGATCAGCCAGTTCTGCCCGGTGATATAGCCCGCGTGCACGCTGCTAAGGAACGCGCAGGCGCGGCCGAATTCCTCGGGCGTACCGAAACGTCCGGCCGGAATCGTCTTCATGCGGCGCGCGCGCGCTTCTTCTTCCGAAATCTGGCTCGCCTTCGCCTGCGCGACGATGGTGGCCTGGATGCGGTCGGTGTCGAACGCGCCCGGCAGCAGGTTGTTGATCGTGACGCCCGTAGCCGCGACCTGGCGCGCGACCCCCGCGACGAAGCCCGTAAGGCCCGAGCGCGCGCCGTTCGAGAGGCCGAGCACGTCGATCGGCGCCTTCACCGAGGAGCTGGTGATGTTGACGATGCGCCCGAAGCCACGCGCGATCATGGCGTCGATGGTGGACTGGATCAGCGCGATCGGCGTAAGCATGTTCGCTTCGAGCGCCGCGATCCACGCCTCGTGGGTGTACTTGCGGAAGTCGCCCGGCGGCGGCCCGCCCGCGTTGTTCACCAGAATGTCCGGCGACGGGCAGGCCGCTAGCGCGGCGGCGCGGCCCGCTTCGGTCGTGATGTCGCAGGCCACCGCCTTGACGTCCACGCCCGTGCTCCTGCGGATCTGCGCAGCGGTTTCCTCCAGCGTCTGCGCGGTGCGCGCGACGATCGTCACGTTGACGCCTTCGGCGGCGAGCGCCTCGGCGCAGCCGCGCCCGAGTCCCTTGCTGGCCGCGCACACCAGCGCGTTGCGTCCTGCGATGCCCATGTCCATCGTTTTCGTGTCCTTTTTGCGTGGATGACCGTCCTGTGGCAAGGCGGACACGGCCAGGCCCTGCGCCGCACCGCCCTGCGACCTTTTTGGGATTCTAGAAGAATCGGGCGCGGCGCGTGGAAGGCCGATGGCGCGAGGCCCGGCAACCGGTCCGCGAAGTGGTGTCGCAACGCGCCATGCGCGCGCCGGTGCGCGCGTGCTTACCGTATACTTGCGCCTGTAGCGCGGCCCGGCGCCCTCGCAAGCCTTGAGCGCTTGCCGCGCGCGGCGGGCCGTGTTCGCCGCAACCGCGCAACCCGGGCGTGCGCTTCGGGTTCGCGCGGCAGCGGCACGACCGATTCTCCGATTCCCTTGCAGCCTTGTGCGCCCCGCCATGAAACAGGACAGCCGTTTCCCGAATCTCTTCATCCTCGATCACCCGCTGATCCAGCACAAGCTCACGCATATGCGCGACAAGGACACGTCCACGCGCACGTTCCGCGAGCTGCTGCGCGAGATCACACTGCTGATGGGCTATGAAATCACGCGCGACCTGCCGGTCGCGTCGCGCCGCGTGCAGACACCGCTCGTCGAAATCGACGCGCCTGTGATCGCGGGCAAGAAGCTCGCCATCGTGCCGGTGCTGCGCGCGGGCGTGGGCATGTCCGACGGCCTGCTCGAGCTGGTGCCCTCCGCGCGCGTTGGCCATATCGGCGTGTATCGTGCCGACGACCATCGCCCAGTCGAATATCTCGTGCGCCTGCCCGACCTCGAGGACCGCACCTTCATCCTGTGCGATCCGATGGTCGCGACGGGCTACTCGGCGGCGCACGCCATCGACGTGCTCAAGCTCCGCGGCGTGCCCGGCGAGCGCATCCTGTTCCTCGCGCTGGTGGCCGCGCCCGAAGGCGTGGACGTGTTCCAGAAGGCGCACCCGGACGTGAAGCTCTACGTGGCTTCGCTGGATTCGCATCTGAACGAGCACGCCTACATCATTCCGGGCCTGGGCGACGCCGGCGACCGGCTCTTCGGCACGAAGAACTAACAGCTGCGCCGCGGTTGTTCAGGGGCGGCAGGGGGAAACTGGCCGCCCTCGCCCCCTTCCCCGCCTTGCGCGGACACACCCGATCCCGCCCCCTTAGCACCCCCTGCGGGCGGCGTAACCGGCCATCGTCCGGCGTTGCGTTACGTAGGCAGGCGAAGCCGGTCGGTCCCGGCGTGATAAAATTCAGATCCACCTGAACGGGCGCTGCGTGCCGTCCTGCCGGCACGTGGTGCTACGCGGGCGTGACGCGCGCGGCACGCGCAAAAATCACGCGCGCCGCGCGAACGACGCGTGAAGGCCGCGCCCGGGAACATCGCAACGACAACAGCACATTGCACACTGCACGCGCATGGCGCGTGAGACGGAGAAAGGTATGGCGGGTCATTCGAAATGGGCCAACATCAAGCACAAGAAGGCTGCTGCTGACGCGAAGCGCGGCAAGGTCTGGACGCGGCTCATCAAGGAAATCCAGGTCGCGGCGCGCATGGGCGGCGGCGACATCGACTCGAACCCGCGCCTGCGTCTGGCTGTGGACAAGGCGTACGACGCCAACATGCCCAAGGACAACATCAACCGCGCCATCCAGCGCGGTGTGGGCGGCGTGGACGGCGCGAACTACGAGGAAATCCGCTACGAAGGCTACGGCATCGGCGGCGCGGCCGTCATCGTCGACACGATGACCGACAACCGCACCCGCACGGTCGCGGAAGTGCGCCACGCGTTCTCGAAGTTCGGCGGCAACATGGGCACGGACGGCTCGGTCGCGTTCATGTTCGATCACGTCGGCCAGTTCGTGTTCGCGCCGGGCACGCCCGAAGACGAACTCATGAACGCCGCGCTCGAAGCGGGCGCCGACGACGTCGTGACGAACGACGACGGCTCGATCGAAGTGGTCTGCCCGCCGTTCGACTTCACGAAGGTCAAGACCGCGCTCGAAGCCGCGGGCTTCAAGGCCGAAATGGCCGAAGTCACCATGAAGCCGCAGAACGAGGTCGAATTCACGGGCGACGACGCCGTGAAGATGCAAAAGCTGCTCGACGCTCTCGAAAACCTGGACGATGTCCAGGACGTGTACACCAACGCGTCGATTGCCGAGGAATAAGGCGTCGGCCCGGGAGGCCGCGTCGAGGTCTGTTTTGGCCCCGCCTCCTGCTTGCGATTTTCACGGCCGGCGCACTGTGCGCCGGCCGCAACTGTTTCTGGTCTTGGTCTTTCGGGGATTCTCATGAAGTTACTCGTCGTCGGTTCTGGCGGCCGCGAACATGCGCTGGCGTGGAAGCTCGCGCAGGCGCCGCGCGTGCAGCTCGTCTACGTCGCACCCGGTAACGGCGGCACCGCGCAGGACGAGCGGCTCGCCAACGTCGACATCACGGACATCCACGAGCTGGCCGATTTCGCCGAGCGCGAAGGCGTCGCCCTCACGGTGGTCGGCCCGGAAGCGCCGCTCGCGGCCGGCATCGTCAACGTGTTCCGCCAGCGCGGCCTGAAGGTGTTCGGCCCGTCGAAGGAAGCCGCGCAGCTCGAAAGCTCGAAGGACTTCGCCAAGGCGTTCATGAAGCGCCACAACATTCCGACCGCGGCCTACGAGACCTTCTCGGACGCCACGGCGGCGCACGCCTACGTCGAGAAGAACGGCGCGCCCATCGTCATCAAGGCCGACGGCCTCGCAGCCGGCAAGGGCGTGGTCGTGGCGATGTCGCTGGAAGAAGCGCATCAGGCCATCGACATGATGCTCGCCGACAACAAGCTCGGCGACGCCGGCGCGCGCGTGGTGATCGAGGAATTCCTCGCAGGCGAGGAAGCGAGCTTCATCGTCATGGTGGACGGCAAGCACGTGCTCGCGCTCGCTTCGAGCCAGGACCACAAGCGCCTGCAGGACGGCGACCAGGGCCCGAACACGGGCGGCATGGGTGCCTACTCGCCCGCGCCCATCGTCACGCCGCAACTGCACGCACGCGTGATGCGCGAAATCATCCTGCCGACCGTGGCGGGCATGGAGAAGGAAGGCATCCGCTACACGGGCTTCCTCTACGCCGGTCTGATGATCGACGCGCAGGGCAACCCGAAGACGCTCGAATTCAACTGCCGCATGGGCGACCCCGAAACGCAGCCGATCATGGCACGCCTGAAGGGTGACTTCTCGAAGGTCGTGGAGCACGCCATTGCCGGCACGCTCAACCAGGTCGAGCTCGAATGGGACCGCCGCACGGCGCTTGGCGTCGTGCTCGCGGCGCACAACTATCCGGACACGCCGCGCAAGGGCGACCGCATCAGTGACATTCCTGCGGAGACCGCCGATTCGGTGACGTTCCACGCGGGCACGCAGAGGGTGGACGGCAAGCTCGTGACCTCGGGCGGCCGCGTGCTGTGCGTGGTGGGTCTCGCCGATTCGGTGCGCAGCGCGCAGAGCGTGGCGTACGAGACCGTGAACCGGATCTCGTTCGACGGCATGCAGTATCGCAACGACATCGGCTATCGCGCCGCGGGGCGCAAGCAGTAAGCGCAGCGCCTGGTTGGGGCCGCCTGCTTCGATGCGGCCCCAAACGAAGCGGGCGGCTATGCGACCCCCGCCTGGCTACGTGCCGTGGCCGCTACGCAACGGCGCTCTCGCGGCGTTTTTGTCTGGCCGCCTGCGCGCCGAAACGCCATCCACCGCGCAGCAGCCCGAAACGCGCGCGACAGGCAGCCCGCGCGGCCGCCGTTGGCGCCGGGGGTCGCACCAATCGGCGCTACACTGCCGCTGTCAGGCCGCCCCGGGCGGTCTATCCGAATAACCCAACGAATAACGCGACGAATAACCGATTCCAGTGCCCGCGCGCTGCCGTCCCCATTTCATCGATGACCGACACCCCTAACAGCGCCTACCCCGACAGCGCCGCCGTCCGCGCCTGGCTGGCCGGCCTGCAGACGCAGATCGCCGACACGCTCGGCGCCTTCGACGGCAAGCCGTTCGCCACCGACAACTGGCAACGCGGGCCTGGGGAGAAGCTGCGCGGCGGCGGTTGCACGCGCATCATCGAAGGCGGCGAGTTCTTCGAGCGCGGGGGCATCGGCTTTTCCGACGTTTCCGGCGACGCCTTGCCGCCCTCGGCAACGGCGGCGCGCCCCGAACTCAACGGCCGCGGCTTCGAGGCGATGGGCGTCTCGCTCGTGCTGCATCCGCGCAATCCGTATTGCCCGACCGTGCATATGAACGTGCGCATGCTGCTCGCCACCAAGGCGGGCGAGGCGCCGGTGTTCTGGTTCGGCGGCGGCATGGATCTCACGCCCTATTACGGCTTCGAGGAAGACGCGCAGCACTTTCACGGCGTGTGCCGCGACGCGCTCGCGCCCTATGGCGCGGACCTGTACCCGCGCTTCAAGCGCTGGTGCGACGAGTATTTTTTCCTGAAGCACCGCAACGAAGCGCGCGGCGTGGGCGGCATTTTCTTCGACGATTACGCCGCCGGCGGCTTCGACGAGGCGTTCGCCATGCTCAGGAGCGTGGGCGACGGTTTCCTGAAGGCGTATCTGCCGATCATCGAAAAGCGCCGCGCAACGCCCTATGGCGAAGCCGAACGCGAATTCCAGGCGTACCGGCGCGGCCGCTACGTCGAATTCAATCTGGTCTGCGACCGCGGCACGCATTTCGGCCTGCAAAGCGGCGGCCGCACGGAATCGATCCTCATGTCGATGCCGCCGGGCGCGACCTGGCGCTACGACTGGCAGCCGCAGCCGGGCACGCCGGAAGCGCGCCTCTACAGCGACTTCCTGCCCGTGCGCGACTGGGTCTGACGCCGTGACGCAAGCTTTCACCGTCCCGCCCACCGCGCTCGACCGGCGCGTCGGGCTGCTCGGCGGCACCTTCGATCCGATCCACGAGGGCCACCTCGCGCTCGCGCGCCATTTTGCGCGTGTGCTGGGCCTCAACGAGCTGATCCTGCTGCCCGCCGGGCAACCGTGGCAGAAGCCGGGCGTGACCGCGGCGCAGCATCGGCTCGCCATGACGCGCGCCGCGGCGGCCTCGCTCGCGCTGCCGGGCGTGACGGTGACGGTGGACGCCGACGAGATCGAGCACCACGGTCCGACCTACACGGTCGACACGCTGCGCCGCTGGCGCGCGAGGCGCGACGTCAACGGCGAGAGCAACGCAAAAGCGGCGCTCACGCTGTTAATGGGTGCCGATCAACTGCTGCACCTCGATTCGTGGCACGAATGGCGCGAGCTTTTCGCGCTCGCGCATCTGGGCGTGGCGAGCCGCCCGGGCTTCGATTTTTCCGCACTGCCGCCTGAGGTCGCGCGCGAAGCCGCCGCGCGCCGTGCAGGCGCCGGCGCGCTTGCGACCACGCCGCACGGGCACCTGCTGGTCGACGACACGCTCGCGCTCGACGTTTCGGCGACCGAAATCCGGCGCGACCTGCCGGCCTGCGTGGCACGCGGGCAACGTCGCGGCACCGCCGCCGACAAGCTTCCCGCGGCCGTGTGGGACTATATCCTTCAACATCATCTCTATCTGCATCACGGGTAACTATGGACATCCGCAAACTTCAACGCGCCATCGTCGACGGTCTCGAAGACGTCAAGGCACAAGACATCCGCGTCTTCAACACGAGCCATCTGACCGAGCTGTTCGACCGCGTGGTCGTTGCGAGCGGCACCTCGAACCGCCAGACCAAGGCGCTCGCCAACAGCGTGCGCGAGAAGGTCAAGGAAGCGGGCGGCGACATTATCAGCACGGAAGGTGAGGACATCGGCGAATGGGTGCTCGTGGATTGCGGCGACGCGGTCGTCCACATCCTCCAGCCCGCGCTGCGCCAGTACTACAACCTCGAGGAAATCTGGGGCGACAAGCCGGTGCGCGTGAAGCTCACGGCCAATACGGGCTTCGTGGGTGCGCGCCCGAGCGAGCCGATGGACGACGAGGACGAAGACGAAGAAGCCGCGCCGGCCGTCAAGAAGCCCGCGCGCAAGAGCGCTGCGCGTAAAACCGCGAAGTAAGCGCAGCGCGTTCGCGAACGACAATCGACCCGCACGATGAAACTGCATATCGTCGCCGTCGGCCACAAGATGCCGGACTGGATCGCCGAGGGCTTCGAGGAATATACGAAGCGCATGCCGCCGGAGCTGCGCATCGAGCTGCGCGAGGTGAAGCCCGAGCAGCGTTCGTCGGGCCGGTCCGCCGAAAGCGTCATGGCGGCCGAGCGCACGCGCATCGAAGCCGCGCTGCCGAAGAACGCGCGCATTGTCGCGCTCGACGAACGCGGCCGCGACTGGACCACGATGCAGCTCGCCAAGGCGCTGCCGCTGTGGCAGCAGGACGGCCGCGACGTGGCGTTCCTGATCGGTGGCGCAGACGGCCTCGACCCCGAACTCAAGTCGCGCGCCGACACGCTCTTGCGCCTGTCCTCCCTCACGCTGCCGCATGCGATGGTGCGCGTGCTGCTCGCCGAGCAGCTTTACCGCGCGTGGACCATCACGCAGAATCACCCCTATCATCGCGTGTGATGCAGGTTTAAAGCGCGCCCGCGCCGCTTTTCGTCGTGCGCCGGCGCCCCGCTTGCGCCCCCGCTTGAGCCCGGAATGGCAGGCGCGCACGTCAACCCGAAGTCCGTAACGACAAAGACGCTCCGATGCCCACCAACGCGCCCTATCCGTTCGTCTATCTCGCCTCGCAGAGCCCGCGCCGCCAGGAGCTGCTGCAACAGCTCGGCGTGCGCTTCGAGCTGCTGCTGCCGCGCCCCGACGAAGACGCCGAAGCGCTCGAAACCGCGCTGCCCGGCGAGCAAGCCGCCGTCTATGTCGAGCGCGTGTGCGCCGCGAAAGCCGACGCCGCCCGCGCGCGCCTCGTCGCGGGTGCGCACCAGCACGCGCCGATTCTCACCGCCGACACCACAGTCTCCATCGACGGCCATATTCTCGGCAAGCCGCACGATGCAGCCGAAGCCTATGCGATGCTCGAGCGCCTCGCCGGACGCGAGCACGAAGTGCTCACCGCGGTGGCCGTCGTCAATGCCGAAGGGGTTTGTCTGCCCGTCACGGTCTCGCGTTCGCACGTGCGTTTTGCCCCTGCGATGCCCGCCGCGATCGCGCGTTACGTGGCGAGCGGCGAGCCGTTCGGCAAGGCCGGCGCATACGGCATACAGGGCCGGGCGGCGGAATTCGTCGAGCGAATCGACGGGTCCTATTCGGGTATCATGGGTTTGCCACTATTCGAAACGGCCGCCCTCCTGCGCGCCGCGGGCATCGACTTCTAGAACAAACCATGAACGAAGAAATCCTGATCAACGTCACGCCCCAGGAGACGCGCGTCGCATTGGTCCAGCAAGGCGCAGTACAGGAGCTTCACGTCGAGCGCACGCTGTCACGCGGGCGCGTCGGCAACGTCTATCTCGGCAAGGTCGTGCGCGTGCTGCCGGGCATGCAGTCCGCGTTCATCGACATCGGTCTCGAGCGCGCCGCGTTCCTGCATGTGGCCGATATCTGGCATCCGCGCATTGCCGGCGAAGCGCATGCGCCCGTGCATCATCAGCCCATCGAAAAAACCGTGTTCGAAGGGCAATCGCTCATGGTGCAGGTCGTGAAGGATCCGATCGGCACGAAGGGCGCCCGGCTTTCCACGCAGGTGAGCATTGCGGGCCGCACGCTGGTCTATTTGCCGCAGGAACCGCACATCGGCATCTCGCAGAAGATCGAGAGCGAGGCCGAGCGCGAAGCGGTGCGCGCGCGCCTCACGGCCGTGCTGCCCGCCGACGAAAAAGGCGGCTATATCGTGCGCACGATCGCCGAAGACGCCACGAGCGAAGAGCTTGCCGCGGACGTCGCGTATCTGCGCAAAACGTGGGCGACGATACTCGCTCAGGCGCAGCGCGTGCCCGCCACGAGCCTGCTGTATCAAGACCTGAATCTCTCGCAGCGCGTGCTGCGCGACTTCGTGAACGACGAGACCTCGCGCATTCAGGTCGATTCGCGCGAAACGTTCCAGAAGCTCACCGAGTTCGCCACCGAATTCACGCCCGCCGTGCTGCCGAAGCTGCATCACTACTCGGGCGAGCGGCCGCTGTTCGATCTCTACAACATCGAGGCCGAAATCCAGCGCGCGCTCTCGCGTCGCGTGGACCTCAAGTCGGGCGGCTACCTCGTGATCGACCAGACCGAGGCGATGACGACCATCGACGTGAACACGGGGGGCTACGTCGGCGCGCGCAACTTCGACGACACGATCTTCAAGACCAATCTCGAAGCGGCGCATACGATCGCGCGGCAATTGCGTCTGCGCAATCTGGGCGGCGTGATCATCATCGATTTCATCGACATGGAGAACGTCGAGCATCGCGACCAGGTGCTCGGGGAGCTGAAGAAGGCGCTTTCGCGCGACCGCACGCGCGTGACCGTGAATGGCTTCTCGCAGCTGGGGCTCGTGGAAATGACGCGCAAGCGCACGCGCGAATCGCTCGCGCACGTGCTGTGCGAGCCTTGCCCGATTTGCCTCGGCAAGGGCCAGGTGAAGACCGCGCGCACCGTTTGCTACGACGTGCTGCGTGAAATTCTGCGCGAGTCGCGGCAGTTCAATCCGCGCGAGTTTCGCGTGGTCGCATCACAGCAGGTCATCGACCTCTTTCTCGAGGAAGAGTCGCAGCATCTCGCCATGTTGATCGACTTCATCGGCAAGCCGGTTTCGCTGCAGGTGGAGTCGAATTTGAGTCAGGAACAGTACGACATCGTGCTCATGTAGCGCGACGCCGTTGCAGGCATCACCGGAGCATCGCAGTTGAATCACCAGCGCGTCACCATTGAACAGATCGGCGAATTCGACGAGATCGTCGACGTACGAACGCCGCTCGAATTTGCCGAGGACCACGTTCCCGGCGCGATCAACGCGCCCGTGCTCAGCAACGAGGAGCGCGTGATCGTCGGGACCATGTACAAGGACTCGCCCTTCGAGGCGACGCGCGTGGGCGCGGCCATGGTGGCGCGCAATATCGCCATGCATCTCGACACGCTGTTCGCCGACCGTCCGCGCAACTGGCGCCCGCTCATCTACTGCTGGCGCGGCGGCAAGCGTTCCGGCTCGATGACGGCGTGGTTCAACATGATCGGCTGGCGCGCGCGTCAACTGGACGGCGGATACAAGGCGTACCGGCATACGGTCGTAGAGGCGCTCGGCACGTTGCCCGAAGGGTTTCGCTATATCGTGCTGGCCGGGCCGACCGGCAGCGGCAAGACGCGCCTGTTGAAGGCGCTAGGACAAGCCAACGCGCAGATGCTCGATCTCGAAGGGCTCGCCGCGCATCGCGGTTCGTTGCTGGGTGCGCTGCCCGAGCGGGCGCAGCCGTCACAGAAGTCGTTCGATACGGCGCTCGTGCAGACGCTGCGCGGCTTCGACGCCACGCGCCCCGTGTTTGTCGAGGCCGAGAGCCGGCGCATCGGCGTCATCACGCTACCGCCCGCGCTCGTCGAACGTCTGCACGCCGCGCCTTGTGTCGTACTCGACGTCGCGCGCAACGAACGTATCGACTTGCTGCTCGAGGAGTACGGGCACTTGTTCGACGAACGCACCTATTTCCGCGAGCAACTGAACAAGCTCACGCCGCTGCACGGGCGCGAGCGTATCGAATCGTGGTGCAAGCTGCTCGACGAAGATCGACGGGCGGAGCTTTACGAGACGCTCGTCGCGCAGCACTACGATCCCGCCTACACGCGCAGCACGCGGCGCAACTTCGCGAAGCTGGAAAAATCGCCGCACTTCGCGTTCCAGCCGATGACGGGCGACACGCTCGTGCAAGCCCGCACGCTGCTCGCGCGGCTGGAGGAAACGTCGTACGCCGCGGAACCTGCGTGCAGCGAAGCCGAAGCGCCTCGCGCCGTCTGACGCATCCCCTTCCCCTGCGCGGACTTCGCATCCAGCGCGCGCCGCGATGACTTAGCGCGAGTACATCGCGTTCCAGTCTTCAGGCGAAACCGTGGCGCGGCCGCCCGATTGCGAGGCGTTCGCCACGCCGCCGTAGCTGCTGTTTGCGCCATTCAACGCGGCGACCTTCGCCTGGGCGGCCTGGATCGCTTCGGGATAGTGGGCGTTGTCGCCATCGCCAACGCGGTAGCCCACCTGCTGAAGCTGCACGAGTTCGGCGCGCACCTGGGCGCGCGTGATGGTCGAGTGCGACTGCGCGAACGAAGCGGTAGGCAGAGCGGCAGCGGCAAGAACGGCGGCGACGGCGACGGCTTGAATCAGGGACTTCATGGAAACGACCTCCAGTTGGATCAGGCGGTCGACGTGCGACGGTATGTGCATGCGACCGATGTATGCATCGTATGCCCACGACTCCCTAGGGTTAACCCCTAGAATCCTAAGGCACTGTTCCAATTCGAGGTAAAGTCCGCGCGATCCGGCACCGAAGGGCGCCGTCGGCGTTAGCGCGATTAGCGGCGCGGCGTGGCGGGTTGAGTCAATGAGACGGTGTGTTGAAGCTGCGCGGGCAGATCGGGCTCCCAAGCTTCGAGATCCTGAGTCGGGTAAAGGCCGAACGCGTAGATCACCCGCTTGAGACGGCTCACGAAGTTGGGCCGCGGCACGTTGGGAAGCATGCCCGGCGCGGCGTCGGCCGTGCGGGCCATGTAGTTGTACTTGAAATCGCGCTGCGTCACGCCCCACTTCAGGAGGAATTCGCGGCCGCCGCGATTGCGGCGTATGCGTCCCGTCGTACGGCAGCCGAAATGGTAGATGCGGCTCGCGCCAATCGAGCGGAACGTGCGGCAGCCGACCAGCCAGAGTTTCATCAGGAAGTCATCGTCGCTGCTCATGCCCGGCCCGAACTCGATGCTATAGCCACCCACGCGCAGCCAAAGCTCGCGGCTCACGAGCGTCGGCTGCAGCGCGATGCCGTTGCGGTCGGCCGTGTTCATCTTCGCGGCGAACTCGAGCAGCCCCGCCTCGTTGAAATCGGCAGGACCCGTGCCGAAGTGGGCGACCGTCACGAGGCCGTTGCCGGTGTCGGTCGGCTCGATGATCTGCGAGGCGAGATAGGCAGGCGCCTCGCCGATTTCGCGCAGTGCGTCGACGAAGGCCGAATCCCAACCGGGCGTGCAGAACATGTCGTCGTTCATGAACAGGATCCACTCCGTCGTGGCGAGGCGCGCCACGTCGTTCACGGCGAGGCATACACCCACGTTCCCCTTGCTCCACGTATGGCGGATGCCCTGTTCACGGACCCAGTCGAGCGTGCCGTCGCTGCCGTCGTTGACGTGCACGAGAATCTCGTGCTCGAACGAAGAATGGCGCCGGATGCTGTCGACGCACATCTTGAGGTACGGCAGGTTATTCCAGGTCGGGATCAGAATACTGAACATGAAGGTTTGCCCTAGAAAGGGTCAGATTTGGCATCCGTGCGTTCCGTGCTCGCCGCGAGAACGGTCAGCACGGACGCGTGGAAAATGGGTTCTCTCATAATGTCCTGACTACGCGGCTTTTTGGGTGCGAAGCATGACGAGAAACGCGATATTGTACGCATACATTCTTCTTACCCGAACCCGCCGCGGAAGTTCGTATCCCGCAGTGCCCGGCAATTCAGCCGCCCCTAATTCTTCGTAAAGCGCGCAGGCCACTATCGTGTGATAATAAGAGGTTATCTTGAAGACCAAGTAGACCCGTGTTTCAGCAGACCAACTCAAACACTTCGTGGGTTTCGCCGGCAAGCTGGCTCGATCGGACCGTTTCCCGGTCCTGCATGATCCCCTATGCGGGCGTGCCTTACGAGCCGGAGCCATTTCTTCGCAGCACCAGCCG
Source organism: Paraburkholderia sp. CNPSo 3076 (assembly GCF_026343935.1). Taxonomy (NCBI): domain Bacteria; kingdom Pseudomonadati; phylum Pseudomonadota; class Betaproteobacteria; order Burkholderiales; family Burkholderiaceae; genus Paraburkholderia; species Paraburkholderia sp. CNPSo 3076. The sequence goes on from NZ_JAPMAL010000017.1 coordinate 88,318, forward strand.
CATCAAGATCGCGAAGAAATACCTGCACAAGCAGTTTCTCCTGAGGGCGCACCGCCAGATGCGCCTCGAACAGGCGCATCTGGCCTCTTCGCAGCGAATCCTGTGGGTCTACGCCAAACGCAACTTCGGCGACGCGACGATGGACATGGCCGGCCGCGCCCTGCTCAAGGACCCCGGCATGCGCATCGATCTGCTCGCGCTGCCGTCGCTGGCGCCGCTATTCAGCGAAGACGACGTGTTCGGCAAGGTCTACGGCGACCCGGACGAAGTCGATGCGAGCCGCTACGACGCGATCCTGCTCTCCGAGTACAACCTGCCCTCGATTCGCATCAAGACCCGGCACTTCGCGAAGCTGCCGTTCGCGGGCCTGTTCCGTTACTTCAACGGCCCCGACCGCAACCAGACCCGCTTCAGCTTCGCGAGCGTCAACGACGTGTTTTCGCTCGGCCACGACGCCGACACGCTCGCCGCAATCAGCAAGCCCTATCTCGCCAGCAAGCCTGCAACGCGCGAGTCAGTTCGCGGCCTCCTGCCGGCGCGTCCGTTCATCGCGATCGCGGCGGGTGGCGTGGACCCCGATCGTACCTACAACCGCTGGCCCGAAGTCGTCGAATTGCTGAACAAGTACGACCACGCGAGCGCCGCGAAGGAAATCGTCGTGCTCGGCTCGGACAATGGCACGCAAATCGCGGAACACTTGTGCGCGAGCGCGCCCGCCAACGTGCACATCCGCTCGCTGACCGGCAAGCTCGCGTTCCTTCAGGCACGCGAGATCGTGGCGCACGCCGAGCTGTTCGTGGGCGCGGACGGCGGCCTCATGCACGTCGCCCACACCACGCAAACGCCCAGCGTCTCGCTGTTCAGGCATCAAGAGCCGCCGTATCTGCGCTTGACCGAAGCCTGCCGATCCATCGGCCTGCAGGGCAGCGGCAACGTGGACACCATCCCGCCCGCGCAAGTCGTTGGCGCGATGCTGCGCCAACTCGCCGCTCGCGCTCCCGCGACAGCGCCCGCCGCCGCCTGATCACCCCAAACATATAGCGGCTCAGGCCCATGCCGCGCGCCGGCGCGCCTTCATGTGCGCAGCGCGACTGAACTCGCGCGCCGCGTCATCGCCCTGAAGGATCAGGCAGCGCTCTGCTGATACTGGATCTTGTGCAGGTGCGCGTACACGCCGCCCTTCTCAAGCAGCTGCTGGTGCGTGCCGGATTCGACGATATGGCCGCCATCCATCACGAGGATGCGGTTCGCGCGCTCGATCGTCGACAGGCGGTGCGCGATCACGAGCGTCGTGCGCCCGCGCATCAGCGTTTCCAGCGCCGCCTGCACGTGGCGCTCCGACTCCGAATCGAGTGCCGAGGTCGCCTCGTCGAGAATCAGGATCGGCGCATCCTTGTAGATCGCACGGGCGATCGCCAGGCGCTGGCGCTGGCCACCCGAGAACTTCATGCCGTTATCGCCGATCAGCGTGTCCATGCCCTCGGGCAGCGCCGAAATCGTCTCCCACAGGTTCGCGGCGCGCAGCGCGCGCTCCACGCGCTCGCGGTCGGCGGTCTGGCCATAGGCGACGTTGTTCGCGACCGTGTCGTTGAACAACACCACGTCCTGGCTCACCATCGCGATCTGGTTGCGCAGCGCATGCACGTCGTAATCGGCGATCGACACGCCGTCGACCATCACCTGGCCGCCGCTCGGATCGAAAAAGCGCGGCAACAGATTCACGAGCGTGGTCTTGCCGCTGCCGGACGGGCCGGCGAGCGCCACCATTTCACCGGGGTTGATGCGGAACGACACATGGTCGAGCGTCACGCGATGGCTCGCCCCATAAGCGAACGACACGTCGCGGAACTCCACCTCGCCGCGCGCGCGTTCGAGCGGCAAGCCGCCGCCCGCGGGCTCGGGCGGCTCGTCGATCAGCCCGAAGATCAGCTCGGCCGCGGTCATGCCGCGCTGCAGCGGCTGATTCACGTCGATCAGGTGCTTGAGCGGCGAGATCACGAGCAGCATCGACGTGACGAACGCCACGAAGCCGCCAACCGTCGTCTGGTCGTTCGAGGCCTGGACAACGGCAATGGTGATGACGATCGCCAGCGCGATCGAAGCGAGGAACTGCGTGAGCGGCTGCGCGAGCCCGCCCGACACCGTCATGCGCATCTGGTAGCCGCGCAGGCGGCGGCTCATTTCGCCGAAGCGCTCCCTTTCGTAGCGCTCGCCGTTGTGAACCTTGACGACCTTGTAGCCGCCGACCGTCTCCTCGACGATATAGGACAGGTCGTTTGTGAGCATCTGATGCTCGCGGTTCAGCCGGCGCAGACGCCGGTTGATCTTGCTGACGAGCCAGCCGATAGCCGGCAGCAGCACCGCGACGATCAGCGTGAGCCGCCAGTTCAGATAGAACAGGTAGCCGAGCAGGAAGACCACCGTGAGCGAGTCGCGCACGAGCGTGACGAGCACGCCGAGCAGCACGCCGAGAATCTGGTTGACCTCGAACACGATCGCGTTGATGACCGTACTCGCGGTTTCGCGCTGAAAGAAGCCGACGCTCGCGTGAATCATGCGCTCGAACATCTTGAGCCGCAGCGCCAGCAGCACGCGGTTCGACACGTACTGCAGCAAGTAACCGGACGCGTATTGCGCGAGGCCGCGCACGAGCGCCAGCCCGATGACGGCGGTGGGCACCAGCCACTTCGCTTTCGCATCGCCGCGCGTGCCGAAGCCGTGATCGAGCAGTGGCTTGAGCAGCGCGGGAATGCCGGCTTCGGTGGCGGCCACCACGGCCATCGCGAGCACGCCTGCAAGGAGCACCCACATAAGCGGCTTCACATACGGCCACAGCCGCCGACCAATCACGATCGGCGACGACTTGGTGTCGGAGCCGATCGGCTTGCTCAAGGTTGATCTCTCGCCCAAAATTTCCTCGAAAAAAATGCGGGTAGTCTGCCCGCCCCCCGGCAAACAGGTACGCCATTGTAAACGTTCGGCCCAGGAGGCGATGTATCCGCCCGGCCGGGGTCGGCGCCCGAGCGGTTTCGTAGCCACCGGTGTTTTTGTATATACTCAGCGATTCGGCTTCGGGGCACGAACGCGCGCGCAGCAGGCGTCAGCGCGATCTCTTCGAACGCGAGGCCGGCTCCAGCCGGCCTTCCCACCCTCTTCACCTTGTTCCAGCCATCGCGAGCCAGCGCCGATGAACGACAGCGCCAAACCCGATGCGATCAGTGTCATCGTCATCGTCAAAAACGAAGCACACGATATTCGGGACTGCCTTGCTTCCGTGCACGGCTGGGTCAACGAAATCGTCGTGCTCGATTCGGGCAGCACGGACGGCACCCAGGCCCTCTGCCGCGAGTTCGGCGCGACGGTCGTCGAAACCGACTGGCCCGGTTTCGGCCCGCAAAAGCAGCGCGCGCTCGACGCCGCCCGCGGCCCGTGGATTCTCTCGCTCGACGCCGACGAACGCGTTTCCGCCCTCCTTCGCGACGAGATTCTCGCAAGCGTGAAGACGAAGGGCGCCGACCTGTTCCGCGTGCCTCGCCAATCGAACTACTGCGGCAAGTGGATCCGTCATTCCGGCTGGTCGCCCGACTACGTGACGCGGCTCTTTCGCCGCGACGCGGCGCGCTTCTCGAACGATCTCGTGCACGAACGCGTGATCGCCGCGCCCGAGGCGCGCGTCGGCACGCTCGCTCAGGCGCTGATTCACTACAGCTTCCGCGACTTCTCCGAAGTGCTCGGGAAAATCGACAGCTATTCGACCTACGGCGCGACCCAGGGCGCGGCGCGCGGCAAGCGCGGCGGCCTGCGCAAGGCGCTGCTGCACGGCTTCTGGTCTTTTGTGCGCAGCTGGATCATTCAGCGCGGCTTTCTCGACGGCAAGATGGGCTTCGTGCTGGCGATCTCCAACGCCGAAGGCACCTACTACCGCTACCTGAAGCTCATGCTCCTCGAGACACAGCAGTCCGCCGCCGCAAAAGCCCGCGACGCCGCACCGGAGAGCCGATGAGCGCGCGTCGCGACATGCTGATTTCGGTGATCGTCAGCACCTATAACCGGCCCGATGCGCTCGAACGTGTGCTGGCCAGCCTGAACGCGCAGTCCGACACGCACCATGAAATCATCGTCGCCGACGACGGCTCGGCCGATGCGACCCGCGCAACCGTAGAGCGCTGCGCGGCGTCGAGTCCGGTGCGCATGGAGCACGTGTGGCACCCGGACGTCGGCTTTCGCCTCGCCGAAATCCGCAACAAGGGCATCGTGGAGGCTCGCGGCGATTACCTGATCTTTCTCGACGGCGACTGCGTCGCGCAGCACGATTTCGTTGCGCGCCATCGGCAGCTCGCAAGCGAACACGCCATCATCACCGGCAGCCGCATCCTGCTCGACGAAACGCTCACGCAGCAGGCGATCGCGCAGACGATCCCGCTTGCGGACCAGGGCTTCGGCTTCTGGATGCAGCAACGCCTCGCCGGCCACGTCAACAAGATCGCGCCCCTCTTCGTCAAGCTGCCGGATCGCAAGTGGCGCGTGATCGAGCAGTTCAAGTGGCGCGGCATCAAGGGCTGCAACATGAGCGCCTGGCGCAGCGACATCGAGCGCGTGAACGGGTTCGACACCAGCTTCACCGGCTGGGGGCACGAGGACGCCGATTTCGTGGCCCGGCTCGCCAATTGCGGCGTGCACCGCAAGCTCGGCGCCTATGCCACGGAAATCTTTCACCTGTGGCACCGCGAGCAACCGCGCGCGCAGGCAAGCTCCAATGAGGAAAGGGTCAAGGTGCGTATCGCGGACGGTACCGTGCGCGCCGAACGCGGTCTGGCCGAACTCGCGAGTTAACCGGGCGTTTCGCCGAACGACGCGACGGCGTGGCAGCGCGAAAACTGCCATGCCGCCCGCCGCCCGATCCCGTCAGTACACGATCTCGATTTCACTGCCCGCGAACTCGCCACGCAGCGCGGCGAGCAGGTCGTCGGTGGGCTTGACGCGCCAGGCGTCGCCCAGACGCACTTCGCCTTCCGCCCGATCGTTGCGATAGGCGATCTGCACCGCGAGCCCGTTCGGAATGACCGCTTGCGCGCGCTCGCCGCGATCGCGCCCGAAGCCGCCACGGCCGCGCGTTTCCGTGGCAGGAGCCGGCAGCGAGTCGTCGAGCTTCGCGCGATACGCTTCGAGCACCGTGCGCAGCGCGCCGGCATCGGCATTGCCGTTCATCTGCAGCTTCACGGCTTGCGCATAGCGGCTACGCGCGCGCTCCAGATCCATCACGGTATCCACGGTGAAGCGAATGCCGCCCGTGAACGCGTCATTGCGCGCCCCGCCCTGCACGACGAGCAACTCGTCTTCCTTGAAGAGCGCCTTGTGCGCCTCGAACTGCTCGTTGAAGACCGTCACTTCGCACTGGCCGGTGCCGTCGTCGAGCAGCGCGATCAGCATTTTGCCGCGCTGGGTCATTTGCGTGCGCAACGACGCGATCACGCCCGCGATCAGCTTGTCGCGCCCTTCCTTCAGCTCGCCGATCTTCTGGCGCACGAAGCGGCGCACTTCGTCCTTGTAGGCGTCGAACAGGTGGCCCGAGAGGTAGAAGCCCAGCGCCGCCTTCTCTTCCTGGAGCTTGCGCTTCTCGCCCCACGCCGGCTCGTCCACCAGTTCGTGCGCGGCGAGCGGCGCGTCGCCCATATCGAAGAGGCCGGCCTGCATGGCGTTGGCGCTCGCCTGGTCGGCGGCTTCCATCGCCATCGGCACGGACGCGAGCAACTGTGCACGGTTCGCGTGAATCGTGTCGAACGCGCCGGCGCGGATCATCGCTTCGATGGTGCGGCGATTCACGAGACGACGGTCGATGCGCTCGCAGAAGTCGAACAGGTCCTTGAACGGACCGCCCTCTTCACGCGCACGCAAGATTTCTTCGATGGCGTTCTGGCCGCTGCCCTTGATCGCGCCGAGACCGTAGCGGATCGTGCGCGAGCGCTTGCCTTCGGCCACGCTGGCGTCGGCCACCGGCTCGAAGCGGTACGCCGAGGCATTCACGTCCGGCGGCAGCACGACCATCTTGTTGGTCAGGCAGTCCTCGAAGAGGATCTTCACCTTGTCGGTGTCGTCCATGGCGAGCGACATATTCGCCGCCATGAATTCCGCCGGATGGTGCGCCTTGAGCCACGCTGTGTGATACGCGAGGAGCGCGTAAGCGGCGGCATGCGACTTGTTGAAGCCGTAGCCCGCGAACTTCTCCATCAAGTCGAAGGTCTCGTCCGCCTTCTCGCGCGTGAGGCCATTCTTCGCCGCGCCTTCCGCGAAGATCTCGCGGTGCTGGGCCATTTCCTCGGGCTTCTTCTTGCCCATCGCGCGACGCAGCAAGTCCGCGCCGCCGAGCGAGTAGCCGCCGATGATCTGCGCCATCTGCATCACCTGCTCCTGGTAGACCATAATGCCGTAGGTCTCTTTCAGAACAGGTTCGACACGCGGATCGGGATACTCCACCACTTCGCGGCCGTGCTTACGCGCGCAGAAGCTCGGGATCAGGTCCATCGGGCCCGGACGATACAAGGCCACGAGCGCGATGATGTCCTCGAAGCGGTCAGGTTGCGCGTCCTTGAGCATGCCCTGCATGCCGCGGCTTTCCAGCTGGAACACGGCGACCGTATTCGCTTTCTTGAGGATCTGGAACGACGGTGCGTCGTCGAGCGGCACCTGGGCGAGCGACCAGTCCTTTTTCGACGGATCGAGCATGCGGATATAGCGCTCGGCCCAGTCGAGAATCGTGAGCGTGGTCAGACCCAGAAAGTCGAACTTCACGAGGCCGACGGCTTCCACGTCGTCCTTGTCGTACTGGCTCACGACGCCGCTTTCGTCGCCCTGCGTGTAGAGCGGGCAGAAGTCGGTGAGCTTGCCCGGTGCAATTAGCACGCCGCCCGCATGCATGCCGACGTTACGCGTGAGACCTTCCACGAGCTGCGCGAGGTCGAGCAGCTGGTGCACTTCGTCTTCGTTGTCGTAGCGCTCCTGCAGGAGCGGCTCTTCCTTCATCGCGTCGGCGATGGTGACGTGCTTGCCCGGCTTGAACGGAATCAGCTTGGCCACGCCGTCGGTGAAGTTGTAGCCGAGATCGAGCACGCGGCCGATGTCGCGCACCGCGGCCTTCGCGGCCATGGTGCCGAAGGTGGCGATCTGCGACACCGCGTCGGCGCCGTACTTCTCCTTCACGTACTGAATGACGCGGTCGCGCCCGTGCTGGCAGAAGTCGATGTCGAAGTCGGGCATCGACACGCGTTCCGGATTCAGGAAGCGCTCGAACAGCAGGTTGTAGCGCAGCGGATCGAGATCGGTAATGCCGAGCGCGTACGCGACCAGCGAGCCCGCGCCCGAACCCCGGCCCGGCCCCACCGGCACGCCGTTGTTTTTCGCCCAGTTGATGAAGTCCGCAACGATCAGGAAGTAGCCCGGAAAGCCCATCTTGATGATGGTCCCGCACTCGAATTCGAGCCGCTCGTTGTAGCGCGCGCGTTCCTGCTCGCGTTCGGCTTCGTCCGGATACAGCTGCACGAGGCGCTTTTCGAGACCTTCTCTCGAAAGCTGCACGAGATAGTCGTCGAGCGAGAGGCCGTCCGGCGTCGGGAACAGCGGCAGCTTCGGCTTGCCGAGTTCGAGCGTGAGATTGCAGCGCCTCGCGATTTCGATGGTGTTCGCGATCGCCGAAGGAATGTCCGCGAACAGCGCGGCCATTTCTTCCTGCGTGCGAAAACGCTGATCGGTCGTGAAGCGCTTCTGGCGGCGCGGATTCGCGAGGATGTCGCCTTCCGAGATGCACACGCGCGCTTCGTGCGCGGTGTATTCCTCGTCGGTCATGAACTGCATGGGGTGCGTGGCGACCACCGGCAGCTTCAGTTGCGACGCGAGCGCCACCGCCTGCCCGACATACTGCTCGCCGCCGGGCTGACCGCAGCGCTGCAACTCGATGTAATACGCGTTCGGAAACAGCTTCGCCCAGCGCTGCGCATGGCGCTTCGCGCTTTCCGCATTGCCCGCCGCGAGCGCGAGACCCACATCGCCCTGTTGCGCACCCGAGATCGCGAGCAGGCCCTCGGCCAGCCCTTCTTCGAGCCACGCGACGTCGACTTCCGCGCGGCCGCGATACTGGTTCGTGAGCCACGCCTTGGAAAGCAGCTCGCACAAATTCAGGTAGCCGCGCTTGTTCTTCACCAGCAGCAGTAGGCGCGACGGCTTGTCGCGGTCGGCGGGATTCGCGATCCAGACGTCGCAGCCGGCGATGGGTTTGACCCCTTTGCCGCGGGCTTCGGTGTAGAAACGGACGAGGCCGAATGCGTTACCGAGGTCGGTGAGCGCGAGCGCGCCCTGGCCGTCTTTGGCCGCCGCCTTGACGAGGTCGTCGAGGCGCACGATGCCGTCGGCAATCGAGAATTCGGAGTGGACGCGGAGATGGACGAAGCGGGGATCTGACATGGCCGTCATTGTACCTTCAGGGGCACGCGATTTTCGGCGCACGCTCGCATGAGCAAGTGATGTTGGCCGGGGCGGCCCAACCGCTCTGGCCAGGACCTTGCGCGGGCGCAGGGCCGCCGCACGGCATGACGATTACGCCGCAGGCGGCGCGAGTCGCGATTGAGGGATAATAACGGATTGCGCCCGCCGCGCGCCCTGCCCCAGTTCCGTTTGCGGGGGACCCGCAGTTCGGACCCGACGTTGACGGGCAGCATGCGCGCCCGGCTCCGGTTTCACGCGCCTTTTTGTGGCGCCTTTCCAGTTGCACCATGCGTATCCTCAATCTTTCCGCTTACCAGTTCGCCACGCTCGACAAGGCCGCCGAGTGGCGTCCGCTCGTGCTCGAGCGCTGCCAATCGCTCGATTTGCGGGGCACGATCCTGCTCGCGCCGGAAGGCATTAACCTGTTCGTTGCCGGCGATGAAGGCAACGTGCGCGCCTTCATGGACTACATCAACCACGATCCGCTCTTCGAGGGCAAGTTCGCGACGCTGCGGTTCAAGGAAAGTCTCTCCGAAACGCGGCCCTTCAACCGCATGCTCGTGCGCCTGAAGCGCGAGATCATCACGATGAAGAAGCCCGCGATCCGCCCCGAGGAAGGCCGCGCGCCTTCCGTCGCGCCCGTCGTGCTCAAGGAGTGGCTCGACCGCGGCTTCGACGACGCAGGCCGCCCGGTTGTCATGCTCGACACGCGCAATGCGTTCGAAATCGACGTCGGCACGTTCGACAAGGCGCTCGACTACCGCATCGACAAGTTCAGCCAATTCCCCGGGGTGATCGAGGCGAACCGCGCCGACCTCGAAGGCAAGACGGTCGTGTCGTTCTGCACGGGCGGCATTCGCTGCGAAAAGGCGGCCATCCACATGAAGGAAGTGGGCATCGAGCACGTGTACCAGCTCGAGGGCGGCATTCTCAAATACTTCGAGGAAGTGGGCGGCGCGCATTACAACGGCGACTGCTTCGTGTTCGACCAGCGCACCGCGCTCAATCCGCAGCTCGAACCGACGGACACCGTGCAGTGCTTCGCGTGCCGCGCCGTCGTGACGCCGCAAGAGCAGGCTTCGCCGCTTTACGTAGCGGGCAAGAGCTGCCCGGCGTGCCATCCGGAGCGCGCGAGCGCGACGGATGCAGCAGCTCAGGCTGCCGCTTAAGCCGCGCGCGTGAGCGCAACGCCGCAAGGGTATCGCGGGCGCTTCGCGCCCTCGCCCACTGGCCCGCTGCACTTCGGCTCGCTCGTTTCGGCGCTCGCGAGCTGGCTCGACGCGCGAGCGCATGGCGGCGTGTGGCTCGTGCGCGTGGAGGACATCGACGGCCCGCGCACGGTGCCGGGTGCAGTCGAGGACATTCTCGCGACGCTTGCGGCCTTCGGCTTTCACGCCGACGAACCACCCGAATGGCAGAGCCGCCGCATCGATCTGTACCGCGCGGCGCTCGACCGGCTGATCGCCTTAGGCCACGTCTACCCGTGCGGCTGCACACGCAAGGAAATCGCCGATTCGCAACTGCGCGCGCACCAGCGCAACACCACGCTGATCTATCCGGGTACCTGCCGCAACGGCCTGCACGGCAAGCCCGCACGCGCATGGCGGCTGCGCGTGCCTGACCTGGAAGCTGCGGGCGAACCCCACGCCGAAGCTGCCGGCGTGCACGCCAATCCCGCACTGATCCGCTTCGACGACCGCTGGCAAGGCGCGCAGCACCAGAACCTCGCAACCGAAGTCGGCGATTTCGTGCTGCTGCGCGCGGACGGTCAATGGGCCTACCAGCTGGCCGTCGTCGTGGACGACGCCGACCAGCGCATCACGCACGTGGTGCGCGGCGCGGACCTGCTCGACTCGACGGCGCGGCAAATCTGGCTCCAGCAGTGTCTCGGCGTGCCGACGCCCGCGTATCTGCATGTGCCGGTCGTCAGGAACGCGGAGGGAGAAAAGCTCTCGAAGCAGACCGGGGCGCAGGCGCTCGATGCGTCACGCCCTCTGGAAGCGCTGATGGCCGCGGCGCGGCACCTGGGCCTCGATTTGCACGATCCCGCGCCCGCGACGCTCGCAGCGTTCCAGTTCGACGCGATCGATGCGTGGAAGCGGCGGCTCGCGCAATTGCCGGCCGCATAAGCAAAAACGGCATGCCGCCCGGAGCGACATGCCGTTTTTCTCTGCGCCGCGCGAATCTCTCGCGCTCGAACTCAGCTCGACGAAGACGACGTCGGCTTGTTGCGCCACGACGACCCGAGGCCGCCCAGCAGCGCCGCGAGCGGCTGCTTCGACTGCTGTTTTTGCGGCGCGGCGTTCGCGGGATTGTCTTCCGCCTTGCTGCGCGCACTCGCCGAGGGCTCGTAGGGCTTCAGGAAAAAGTCGTCGATCGGCTGCGAACGATGATGATGCGGGCGCTCGAACGACGCCGCCCGGCGGTGCGTGCCGCGCTCGCCACGCTCGCCGCGGCCTTCGCGGCTTTCATGCCCGTCGCGCTCGCGGCGGCGGGCGCCACCCTCGTGATGCGGCACCGGCACGTCGACCACGAGGCGCTCGACAGTCAGCGGACGCTTGATGAGCTTCTCGATATCGGCGAGCTGCTTCTTCTCGTTCGGGCTGCACAGCGAAAGCGCGTCACCCGAGGCGCCCGCACGGCCCGTGCGGCCGATACGGTGCACGTAGTCTTCGGCGTTGAAAGGCAGGTCGAAGTTGATGACAGCGGGCAGCTCGACAATGTCGAGGCCGCGCGCAGCCACGTCGGTCGCCACGAGCGCTTCGATTTCGCCGCGCTTGAAGGCGTCGAGCGCCTGCATGCGCTCGCCCTGCGTGCGGTCGCCGTGGATCGCGGACGCGACGATGCCCTGCTTTTCGATCTGGCGCGCGAGGCGGCTCGCGCCGATCTTGCTGTTGCAGAACACGATCACCTGCTTCAGGCCCCGGTCGCGAATCAGCTGAACGACCGCGCCGGTCTTGTCGCCCTCGGCGACTTCGTACACCACCTGGGTGACGTTGGTCGCGGTGGAGTTGCTGCGCGCCACCTCAATGGTCTGCGGCGTGCGCAGATAGGTCGCGGCAAGTTTCTTGATCTCACCCGAGAACGTGGCCGAGAACAGCAGCGTCTGGCGCTCCTTCGGCAGCAGGTTCAGGATGCGCTGCAGGTCGGGCAGGAAACCCATGTCGAGCATGCGGTCGGCTTCGTCGAGCACGAGCATCTGCACCTGACCCAGGTTCGTGGTCTTTTGCTGCACGTGGTCGAGCAGGCGGCCAGGCGTCGCAATCAGGATTTCCACGCCGCGGCGCAGCTCGTCGGACTGCGGATTCATGTCGACGCCGCCGAACACCACCGCGCTGCGCAGCGGCGTGTGCTGCGCGTAGGTGCGCACGTTGTTGGCGACCTGGTCGGCCAGCTCGCGCGTCGGCGTGAGAATCAACGCACGCACCGGATGGCGGGCGGGCGAAGCGCTCGTGCTCGCCATCGGCAGGAGGCGTTGCAGGATCGGCAGCGAGAAGCTCGCCGTCTTGCCCGTGCCCGTTTGCGCGGCGCCCATCACGTCGCGGCCCGTGAGCACCACGGGAATCGCCTCCGCCTGGATCGGCGTGGGCGTCGTGTAGCCCTGCTCCTTGACGGCCCTGAGAATTTCGGGGGCCAGACCAAACTGGTCAAAGTTCGCAGTGCTGGGCGTGACGGCTGTGTCGGACATGGTGGCTTCGCTATAAAGGCGCTATTCGCGCAAGGCGCGGGAGCGCCTCAAATGGTCACTGCTGGGCATTGCAGGTCGATGCAAAGGCGCCGGACAACACGTCAGGCGCCCTCCTGCGACGGGCGGAACACACGCCCGCGAGGGCTTCCCGGCAAACGGATGGCCCGGGATGGCCCGTGGACGACGAGACAATCTGCCGGGGACGGGGCGCTGGCTGCATCGCCGCGCTCGCTCGGGTTCAACCCAGCCAGACTCGCTCGATTCCAGATGGTTCCGGCGCCGTCCTCGTCTATTGACTGGCGTGCGCACCGGATATGTTAAAACGGCTCGATCGGCTTTTTCAGGCCGATCCAGCAAGCCTCGGGGCGGCTTGCCGCCTGCTCGCTGCCGTTCTGGCCGCCCTTTGCGGCAGGCGCAAAGGGCCGAAAGGCCGGTATTGTAGCACCTTGGCATAAATCCCTATGGCAGCGGGCCATGCGTTCTGCAACATGGCGCACGAGGAAAACCCGCGCGCCATGCGGCGACGCATCGCACCCTTTTTCCGCCAGCCCGCTGCTCACCACTCACCACGTCTCGCGCATCACCATCAGCCGCAGTTCGGTCATATCCTCGATCGCGTAGCGTACGCCCTCGCGCCCGAGGCCCGAGTCCTTCACGCCGCCGTACGGCATGTTATCGACGCGAAATGACGGAATGTCGTTGATCACCACGCCGCCCACGTCGAGCCCGTCCCACGCGCGATGCGCGTTGGCGAGCGAATCCGTGAACACGCCCGCCTGCAGGCCGAAATCGCTGTCGTTGACGATCTCGAGCGCACGGCCGAAGTCGTCGAAACGCTCCAGGATCGCGACCGGCCCGAACGCCTCCTTGCGATAGAGGTCGGTGTCGCGGCGCACGTCTTCGAGCAGTGTGGCCTCGAACATCGCGCCGTCCACCTTGCCGCCCGCGACGATCTTCGCACCCTCGAGCACCGCGCTCTCCATCCAGCCCGCGAGGCGCTTCGACTCGGACTCGGAGATCATCGGCCCGACGAAGGTCGTCTCGTCCTTCGGGTCGCCCATCTTGAGCGTCTTGACCTTGGCGATGAGCTTCTCGCGCAGCGCGTCGTAAATCGACGCGTGCACGAGAATGCGCTGCACGCCGATGCAGCTCTGTCCCGACTGGTAGTACGCGCCGAACGCCAGGCGCTCGACCACGTAATCGAGCTTGCCGCCCTGATCGCCGTCGACGATGGCCGCCGCATTGCCGCCCAGTTCCAGCACCACCTTCTTCTTCCCGGCCTTCTTCTTGAGGTCCCAGCCCACCGCGGGCGAGCCTGTGAACGAGAGCAGCTTGAAGCGCTCGTCGGTGGTGAAGAGGTCGGCGCCGTCGCGGTGCGCGGGCAGGATCGAGAACGCGCCCTTGGGCAGGTCGGTTTCCGCCAGCACCTCGCCGATGATGAGCGCCCCCACCGGCGTGCGGCTCGCGGGCTTCAGCACGAACGGCACGCCTGCGGCGAGCGCCGGCGCGACTTTGTGCGCAGCCAGATTGAGCGGGAAATTGAACGGCGAGATGAACGAGCACGGCCCGATCGGCACACGCTTCACGTAGCCGTGATAGCCCTTCGCGCGCGCGGAAATCTCGAGATTCACGATCTCGCCATCGATGCGCACGCTCTCTTCGGCGGCCACGCGGAACGTGTCGATCAGGCGCGTGGCCTCGCCGCGCGAGTCGTTGATCGGCTTGCCCGCCTCGATGCACAGCGCCATCGCCAGTTCGTCGAAGTGCTCGCGAAAACGCGCCACGCAATGATCGATCACGGCCTGGCGCTTGTACGGTGGAAACGCGCGCATGGCGGGCATGGCGGCTTCGGCTGCCGCGATGGCTTTGTCGATCGCTTTCGCGTCGGCGAGCGCGACGCGCGTGGCGACTTCGCCGCTGTATTTATCGGTGACTTCGAGGTCGGTGTTGGCGGCGACGGCCTCATTGGCCAGATAGTACGGATAAGTCGGTTTGAGCATGACGGGTTCTCCGTAAGTGCGGCGTCAAAGCTGCGCGCTCAGGCGCTTGATGTCGCGATTGAGCACGCGCTCGTTGTCCGAATAGTCGATGGGCACGTCGATCACATGCACGCCCGGAAGCGCCAGGCACTGCTCGACGAGCGGCTTGAGTTGGTCCGCCGAGCCCACGCGGTGTCCATGCGCGCCGTAGCTCTGCGCATAGTCGACGAAATCGGGGTTCTGCAGCGTCATCCCGTAATCGGGGAAATTCATGTTCTCCTGCTTCCAGCGGATCATGCCGAACGCGTCGTCGCGCAACAGCAGCACGACGAGATCGAGCTTCAGGCGCACCGCCGTCTCCAGCTCCTGCGAATTCATCATGAAACCGCCGTCGCCGCACACCGCCACGACCTTGCGCTGCGGATGCACGATCTTCGTGGCGATGGCCGAGGGCAGCCCCGCACCCATCGAGGCGAGCGCGTTGTCGAGCAGGATCGAATTGGGCTCGCGCGCGCGGTAGTAGCGCGCGAACCAGATCTTGTACATGCCGTTGTCGAGGCACAGAATGCCGTCCTCGGGCATCGCGCCGTACACGTCGTGCACGAGCCGCACCGGATACATGGGAAAGCGCTCGTCGTGCTGGCCTTTGGCGAGATGCGCCTCGAAATGGCGCTTGATCTCCTCGAAGCGCGCGAAGTCCCACGCGTGCTCGCGCGGTTTCAGGCTTTCCTTGAGCTGCCACACGGCGTTGGCGATGTCGCCCACCACCTCGATCTGCGGGAAATACACGGGGTCGACTTCCGCGCCGAGAAAATTCACGTGGATGACGGTTTTCTCTTCCGCGCTGCGCATGAAGAACGGTGGCTTTTCGATCACGTCGTGGCCGACGTTGATGATGCAGTCGGCGTGCTCGATCGCGCGGTGCACGAAGTCGCCGTCCGACAGCGTGGCGTTGCCGAGCCAGAGCGGATGCGACTCGTCGATCACGCCCTTGCCCATCTGCGTGGTGAAGAACGGGATGCCGGTTTCGTCGACGAACTCGCGCAGCACGTTGCGCGTGGTTTTGCGATTGCCCCCCGCGCCGATCATGAGAAGCGGATGGCGCGCCTTGCAGATCGCCCCGACCGCGTGCGCGACGGCCTTTTCCTCGGCCACGGGCCGGCGGCTGAAGCTCTTGGGAATGGGCTTGCCGTCGCCTTCCTCGTCGGCCACATCTTCGGGCAGTTCGAGATGCACGGCGCCGGGCCGCTCCTGCTCGGCCTGGCGAAACGCCTCGCGCACGAGCGCCGGAATATTGCCGATGGAGACGATCTGACGCGCGTACTTGGTGAGCGGCTCCATCATGCGCACCACGTCGACAATCTGGAAGTGGCCCTGCTTGCTCGACTTGATGGGCTTCTGGCCCGTGACCATCAGCATGGGCATGCCGCCCAGCTGCGCATAGGCCGCGGCGGTCACGAAGTTGGTGGCGCCGGGGCCGAGCGTGGCCAGACACACGCCGGTGCGGCCCGTCAGCCGTCCGTAAGTGGCGGCCATGAAGCCCGCGGCCTGCTCGTGGCGCGTGACGATCAGACGAATCTTCGAGCGCCGCAGCGATTCGAGCAGATCGAGGTTCTCTTCCCCTGGAATACCGAACACATAATCGACGCCTTCGGCTTCGAGCGCCTTCACGAACAGATCCGATGCTTTCATCGACCACCTCGCTGACAAGCGCTTGGCCGACGGCGCGGGCGGCAGCCGACCTTCGCGAACAGGCCGACAGGTTACTCCCGCCAGGCGGAATGTGTCGTGAAGCGTGCGTTCGGCGTTAGCGCATGATCGTCGCGCAGCCCGAGAGCACCGGCTTCGGACTCGCGTCTGACGTCACGTCGTAGAGATCCGCGCCAGGGCCCTTGGTCCACCACGTGTAGCGGTCGGCGACGTACTTCACGCCCGAGGCCGCGATCACACCGACGAAAAGGAGCTTGCGGCCCGCCACGGGCACGAGCGCGAAGCTCTGGCCGTTGGCCGCGTTGAGATAGGTGACCTTGAAGGTCTTGCTGTTGGCGCAGGTGTAGCTGAACGTGTGGCGCGACTGCACCTGGATGTCACGCACTTCGAGCGGGGTCGCCGCATTTGCCGCATATGCGGCGCCCACGTGCAGCGCGGCGGCGAGACCGCACGCAGCCGCCAGCCGGATTGCACCGCTTCGAGCATCGATCATTGTGTTCTCCGTGGGTTGCGTTGGCGTTGCGCCGGCCCCGCGCCGCACGCTCACTGTGCCGCGTCGCCCGGCACCGGACGCACCGCCGCGGCCGCTTCGCGGGCGCGCGAGCGGGCCTCGTCGGTGTCGGCGCCCGTGGCGAGCGCGACGCCCATGCGGCGCTTCACGAAGCTCTCGGGCTTGCCGAAGAGGCGCAAATCCGCGCCCGGCACGGCCAGCGCTTGTGCAATGCCTTCGAACGCGATGCCGCGCGCGTCCATGCCGCCGTAGATCACGGCCGAGGCGCCCGGACCGCGCGCCGTCGTATCGACGGGCAGGCCGAGAATCGCGCGCGCGTGCAGTTCGAACTCGGAGAAGCGCTGCGACGCCAGCGTGACGAGCCCCGTGTCGTGGGGGCGCGGGCTCACTTCCGAGAACCACACCTTGTCGCCGCGCACGAACAGCTCGACGCCGAAGAGACCGCGCCCGCCCAGCGCCTCGGTCACCTTGTGCGAGATTTCGCGCGAGCGCTCGAGCGCCTTCGCGCTCATCGGCTGCGGCTGCCACGATTCGACGTAGTCGCCGTCCACCTGGAGGTGGCCGATCGGATCGCAGAAATACGTTTGCACCTGGCCGCTGGCCGGGTCGATGGCGCGCACGGTGAGCTGCGTGATTTCATAGTCGAAGTTGATGAAGCCCTCGACGATCACGCGCCCGCGGTTCACGCGGCCGCCCGCCAGCGCATATTCCCAGGCGCGCGCGACGTCGGCGTCGCTGCGCACGACCGACTGCCCCTTGCCCGACGACGACATCACCGGCTTCACCACGCACGGATAGCCGACCTTGGCGACGCCCGCCTTCAGCTCGTCGAGCGAATCGGCAAACGCATAGGGCGAGGTGGCGAGGCCGAGTTCCTCGGCGGCGAGGCGGCGGATGCCCTCGCGGTTCATCGTGAGCTGCGCGGCGCGCGCAGTAGGGATCACCTCGGCGACACCCTCGGCCTCGACGGCGGCGAGCGCGTCGGTGGCGATCGCTTCGATTTCGGGCACGACGAGATGCGGGCGTTCCGCTTCGATGAGCGCGCGCAGCGCTTTGGGATCGGCCATGTCGATCACATGCGCGCGGTGCGCGACCTGATGGCCGGGCGCGTTTTCGTAACGATCGACGGCGATTACCTCAACGCCGAGACGTTGCAGCGCGATGATCACTTCCTTGCCCAGCTCGCCCGCGCCGAGCAGCATGACACGGGTAGCGGAAGCGGAAAGCGGCGTGCCGATGCGGGGGCGGGTTTGCATGATGTCTCCAGAATGACGGTATGGCGCAAATGCGTAAGAGCGCCGATGTTAACACGCGGACTTGCCGTGGCGAGGCGCTCTGGGCCGTGGCCGGCCGCCCGCTTCAGGCGCGGCGTACGCACGTTTGCGCTCGCATGCTGCAGCGCGGTGCGTTACGCTTACGCCTTCGTCGATTACGAGGAACGATGCGATGCCTAATAGCCAGACGGCGAGCCAGACGCCGAGCCAGGCACCGAGCCAGGCACCGAGCCAGAGTCCGCGCGTGAAGATGCGCCTGCGCCCTGCCCGAGGCGTATTCGCGCGAAAACTGGCCTCGCGCACGGCGATGCTCGCTGCGGCCCTGCTGGTGTGCGCGTGCAAGCTGCCCGTGCATACGGACGCCTCCGCGCCGCTACCCGATCCGTTCAACCCCGCCACGACGCAGCTGCTCGACAACACGCACTGGCAGCTCGCGGAATGGAAGCGCGCCGACGGCACGATGCGCGCCCTGCCGGGCCGCAACGCCGATGCCGGCAACACCGAAAGCCCCGACGCTCGCCCGATCACGCTCGACCTCTCGACCGAGAGCGGCCAGCGCCGCGCAAGCGGCTTCTCGGGCTGCAACCGCTATTTCGGCGCCTATACGCTCAAGAACGGCCTGCTCTCGTTCAGCCAGCTCGGCGGCACGCGCATGGCGTGCATAGGCGCGGGCGGCGATATCGAGGGCGCTTATCTGGAAGCGCTCTCGCATATCGCGCGCTCGGGCGTGCAGATGCGCCATCCGCAATCGCTCTTTCTCGTGCTCGAAAACGGCGACCGCCTGACGTTCGGCGAGCAGGGTGCCGAGCCGGCCCCGACGCCCGCCTCCGAAGCCAAACCGGCGCAGTGAACGCTGCGCGCATGAGCCGCCGCGCCCTTGCCCGGCGCGGCGCTTTTTTTGTTGCGCGCGAACCAAAGCGGCGCGCGCAAGGTCCTTGGCGTGTCGGGCGCACAACGCCTGCCGTGCCGCGCGCAACACCGCCCTCAAGTGGATGGCGGCGCGCAGGGGCCGAGCGGTTACACTCCACACGTCGCACACCTTCTCTACGTACATCTTCGGCATGCACACGGTAGTTCCTGGCTGGTTCGGCGTTTCGGCCGTCTGGTTCATCCCTCTGATCTGGCGTCTCGTCAAGTCCGTGCTGCCGGGCGGCGCGGGCCTGCGCGGCCCGGGCACGATCCGGCTCTGGCTCGGCTTCGTCGGCGTGCTCGTGGCGAGCTGCGCGCTCGAGGCGACGCTTATCGACATCGCCGGTTTCGACGCGCTCGGCCACGCGCTTTCGGGCGGGCTCGGCAAGCTCATCGGCCACGTGGCCGCGCCGCTCGCGATGACGGCGCTCTTCCTCGTGAGCTTGCCGTGGCTGCTCGACTTCCATTGGCGCGAATTCCTCGCCTGGGCCGATATCTCGCTCGGGCTCGGCCTGAACATCCGCGCCGCGCGTGAGACCGAAGACAGCCCGCGCCGCGAACGGCGCAGCCGCCGCGCCGCGGCCGAAGAGGGACTTCCCGCGCATAGCGCCGCCACCTTCAATCCGCCGATGCCTGGCGACAGCGCGCGACGCAAACGGCCGACGATCTGGCGCCCGCCGGCGCGTGACGCGCGCGAGGGTCGCGATAACCCGCGCACAGCCGGCGCGATGGCCACGGGATTCGGCGCAGCGTCGGCCGCTGCCACCGCACAGGACGCGTTTGCGGATCCTGCGTCGTGTCGTGCCGAACCGGGCTTCCGTGGTCCCGCCGATCCCTCCGCGGCATGGGCGCGCACCGAGCCGACCGCGGCCGCCGACTGGCTGCGCGGCACGCGTGCGCCGGTGCAAACGCCGCCTGCGGGTGCGTCGCGGGCAGCGATGGAGGCGCCGCGCGCGCCGTTGCCGCCAGGCGCGCCGCTCGGCGACGCGCGCCGCCAGCCGGCGCGCGGTGCGAGCGCGGTGCAGGACGTGGCGGGTATGCACGGGGCGCAGGGCGTCCCTGCGCAGCCCAATGCGCCGTGGCGGGCAGAGACGGCGCACACGCGGCCGGCCATGGCCGCCGCGATGACGGGCGCGGGTGCGCGCACGGCTTCGGCCTCGGCGGCGGTGCACGGCGCGCCGCTCGCGGCCGGCGCCGCCGCAGCCGCGGCCGCCGCGCGCAGTGCCGCGTTCGGCACGATGCCGGCACCGCTCGATCCGCTGACTTCGCCGTTCGCACAACCCGTCATGCCGCGCCGCACGACACCGCCGCCCGCGGCGGGCAGCACGGCAGCACGCGCTGCGGCCGCCGCGCCGCCGCGCGTCGCGAAGCCGCCGAAACCGTACGTCTGGCAGGGGCAGCCCGCGCGCGTGAGCCCTCGCCCGCCCATGGGTGCGCCGCGCACGGCGCCGTTCGGCTCGCATCCGGCCGAAACGCCGCCCGCGACGCCCGCCTACTCGCGCCCCGCGCCCACCAGTGCGCCGCAGGCGGAGGCGCCGCTCTCGATGAGCGTGCTCGAAACGTTGCGCTCGATCGAAGAGAATGCCGCACGCTGGACGACGCTCGCCGGCGCGAGCCTCGCACGCCGCACCCTGGACGAAGCGGGCGCGCTCGCGGGCGAGGAACAAACGCACGGGCAATTCCCGAGCGCATCGCCGGACCTCGCGACGGCGGCGCTGCCGGTGACGTTTTCGGGCGGGTCGCTGGAAACGACGTCCGCACCGGTCACGCAGCTGGACGGTGGCTACGTTGCGTCAAACCCGGGTGTGCAATCGTTCGAGGAAGCGCACGCCGCACCGCAACCGGGCGACACGACGACAGACGCGACGCCAGCTACGCACGCCGCCCCCTACCCTGCTGCGGCTCAGAGCCCGGTATCGTCCGAGCCGAATTGGGTCAGCGCCGGCTACACGACTGCGCCGACTGCCTGGCAATCGATGCCGGCCCACGCGGTCGAAGCCACGCAAAACGCCTCGAGCGAGGCGATACACCTCGAGCCTATGCAAGCGGCGGCGGAGGAAGCTGCAACGCCCTCGCCGTGGCCAACGCTGGATCACGGCATGCCGTGGATCCTGCTTGACGACGAACCGTCGGCCGCCGCCCCCGCCGAGACGCACGCCGCCGAACCGTTCTTCACGTTCAGCCCATCGACGGTGCAAGAGCAGGCACCTGCGCCGGCCGTAGCGGTTTCTCCTGTTGTGGCAAGCGCGCCAGCGCCCGCAGCGACGCAAACGCCGGTTGCAGCAAGCGCGCAGGCCGAGCAACCCGCTCCGGCCGAATCGCACGAATCGCACGATGCGCACGAAGCACACGACCAGCTCGACACATCGGCCGCGTCGAACATCGTGCACTTCCCCCGCGTTGCCCGCGAGGCGCAACCCGACGCCACCGCAACGCCAGCTCAGCACGCAGTGCCCGTTAGCGAGCAACCGCTCGAAGCAAGCACCCGCGCCGACGTAGTGGTCGATCCGGCGTCGACGCCGGCCCGCGACGAATCGGCGTACGGCACGTACGGCAGTACGTTCGAAACCTCTGCGCGCGCCACGCCTGCACATGTCGCGCCGACGGTTGCGCACGCGGCTCCCGCGACACCTTTCGACGCAGCGCCATCGCCTGTGGCCGAGCAGAAGGCGAGCGAGTCTTTCGCGCCCGTCGCGCGCAGCGAATCCGCCGGCGTCGACGAGCACCCCGCGTCGATGGATGAAGGGCAAGGCGTTGCGAAAGAAGCCGCTGAGGCCTTGCCGGCACCCGGCGCGCCGGCAACCCAGGCAGCGGCTTTCGAGGCGACGCCCCTGCCCGCAGCGCAAGCGCGCGCACCCGCAGCAACGCCGCCGTGGGTTGCCGAATCGCAGCCGGAAAGCCGTCCCGCAGTTGCCGAGGCCACGCTCACGCCGAATCGCGCGCAGCCCGCGACGTCGATCGCCGCCCCGATTGCGGCGCCCTACCCCGCCATCGCGACCGAGCCGAGCGCCGCGAAGCCCGACTTCGAGTCCGTATCAGAAGCCATCGAAGCCCCCGAAGCGGTCGAAGCCCCCGAGCCCGCAGTCCAGCGCGCTCCCGTGCGCGGCCACGCGCCCACGTCCTTCGTGTTCGAGCCGCTCAGCGCATCGACAGTCGAACTGCCCGGGCTCGATCTGCTCGAGCGCGCATCGTCCGAGATCGAGCCTGTCTCCGAGCAGAAGCTCGCCGAAACGAGTCAGCTCATCGAGCAGCGTCTCCAGGAGTTCAAGGTCCCCGTGACGGTGGTCGGCGCCTCGGCGGGCCCGGTCATCACGCGCTTCGAAGTGGACCCCGCGCTCGGCGTGCGCGGCAGCCAGATCGTCGGCCTCATGAAGGATCTCTCGCGCGGCCTCGGCCTCACGTCGATCCGCGTGGTCGAAACGATCCCCGGCAAGACCTGCATGGGCCTCGAACTGCCGAACGCCCGCCGCCAGATGATCCGCCTCTCGGAGATCCTCGAATCGGCGCCGTACCATCGCTCGCAGTCGAAGCTCACGATCGCGATGGGCAAGGACATCGTCGGCCATCCGATCGTCACCGATCTCGCCAAGGCGCCGCACATGCTCGTGGCGGGCACAACCGGTTCGGGCAAGTCGGTCGCGATCAACGCGATGATCCTGTCGCTCCTCTACAAGGCGACGCCAGAGGACGTGCGGCTCATCATGATCGATCCGAAGATGCTCGAGCTTTCCGTGTACGAAGGCATTCCGCATCTGCTCGCGCCGGTCGTGACCGACATGAAGCTCGCCGCCAACGCGCTCAACTGGTGCGTGGGCGAAATGGAGAAGCGCTACCGGCTGATGTCGGCGGTGGGCGTGCGCAATCTCGCGGGCTTCAACCAGAAGATCCGCGACGCCGAAGCGAACGAAAAGAAGATCGGCAACCCGTTCTCGCTCACGCCGGAAGCCCCCGAGCCGCTCTCGCCGCTGCCGATGATCGTGGTCGTGATCGACGAACTCGCCGACCTCATGATGGTCGCGGGCAAGAAGATCGAAGAATTGATCGCGCGTCTCGCCCAGAAGGCGCGCGCCGCCGGCATCCACCTGATTCTCGCGACCCAGCGACCTTCGGTGGACGTCATCACGGGTCTCATCAAGGCGAATATTCCGACGCGGGTGGCGTTCCAGGTGTCGTCGAAGATCGACTCGCGCACGATTCTCGACCAAATGGGCGCCGAGTCGCTGCTCGGCCAGGGCGACATGCTGTTCCTGCCGCCGGGCACGGGCTACCCGCAGCGCGTGCACGGCGCGTTCGTCGCCGACGAGGAAGTGCACGCCGTGGTGGAGTATCTGAAGCAGTTCGGCGAGCCCGAATACGTCGAAGGCATTCTCGACGGCCCGGCTGCCGAAGGCGCGCCGCAGGACCTGTTCGGCGACTCGCCCGACGCCGAAGCCGACCCGCTCTACGACGAGGCAGTCGCATTCGTCGTGCGTACGCGGCGCGCGTCGATCTCGTCGGTGCAGCGGCAACTGCGCATCGGCTACAACCGCGCCGCGCGTCTGGTCGAACAAATGGAAACGGCGGGACTCGTTTCGCCGATGGGCATCAACGGCAGCCGCGAAGTACTCGCGCCCGGCGGCGGCCAGGGCGAGTAAGGAAGAAGGTGCGCCTCGCGCCTTCTTGCGTCATCTCGAGACGCTATTGCTCGACTATTGCGCGACGAACTTGAAATCGACCGGCGAGCCGATGTCGATGCGCTTCGGGTTCGGCTCGAGCAAACCCGTCTGCTGATCGCGGCGGAACACGTAGGCGGTATCGCTGTTCTGGTTGCCGACGATGAGCCACTGCCCGGTCGGATCGATCGCGAACTCGCGCGGCGACCTGCCGAGGCTCGACTGGCGCCCCACGCGCTTGAGCTTGCCGCTCTCGCCATCGACGGCAAAGATCGAAATGTCGTTGGCGTCGCCGCGATTGGAAACGTAGAGGAACTTGCCGTCCGGCGAAAGATGGAGCGCCGCCGCGCCCTGCGTTCCCTTGAAGCCCGGCTCCGCGAGCTTCTCCACTTGCTCGAGCTTCATGTGGCCGTCGTGATACGCAAACACCGTCACGGTGGCGGCCAGTTCGCTCGTGAGATACGCGTGACGGCCGTCATTGCCGAAGATCAGATGGCGCGGACCGCTGCCTGACTTCACATCGGTATAACGCCACTCGGTGGGGCTCACCAGGCCGCGGCTGCCGTCCGGAGTGTAGAGATACGTCCAGAGCTTGTCGGTGCCGAGATCCTGGGTGAAGAGATAGTGCCCATCCGGCGAAAACACCGTCGAATGCACGTGCGCGTTGTCCTGACGCCCCTTCACGGGGCCGCCGCCCTCGTGGTGCACGGTGAGCACGGACTCGCCCAGCTTGCCGTCCTGCTGCACGGGCAGGACTGCGAAGCTACCGCCCGGGTCGGCGGCGACCGAGTAGTTCGCCACGAAGAGATAGCGTCCGTCCGGCGAGAGGCTCAGGTAGCACGGATCGTTGCCCTGCGCCGACACCTTGTTGAGAAACGTGAGCTGACCGCTTGCGGCGTCGAAGCCGAACGCGCTCACGTCGCCGCGCAGGCTGGCGGGACCGTTGTCGCCCGGCAGTTCGTTTACCGCGTAGACGAAGCGGTTGTCCTTGCTCACCACGAGAAACGAAGGGTTCACCGTCTTCGCCACGCTGACCGGCTGCATATCGCCCGTCTGCGTATCGAAGTGATAGACGTAGAGGCCCTCGCTCTTGCCGCCCGTATAGGTGCCGACGATCAGGTTGTAGACACCGCCCGCGGGCGCGGTCGTGGATGCGGATTGCGCGAACGCCTGCGTCGCGGCGACGGAAGCCATGATGACAACACCTTTGACGAACAGGTTGAGGAGATGGGCGGGTCGGCGCTCAGTGCGGCGCGATCGGGACAGGCTACCTGAATCGGCAGATGACCGGGAGGGCACAGGCACGGCGTTTGCGGCGGCACGGCGAAGGAACATGTCGACCTCCTTTTTCTTGTCGATGCAGGGGAGCGGGTCGGCCCTCGTCGCCATGCCGACCGTATTCGTCTCGCTTTCGTCTGATACATGGGACACCGGCCCAGTATAAGAGAGGTCGCGAGCGCCCGCCCCGCAAGCGCACAGCGACGCGTCCAGGCCAAAGTCGAAGCAACAACAAGCAACAAAGGCATCTACGCAAAGGTTCGAAACCCGCCGCAACCAGGGAGCCGTCATGAACATTCACGTCGCCATCGGGCCGCTCGTCGCGCTCATCGCAGGCATTCTGATTCTCGCCGTGCCGCGTCTGCTCAATTACATCGTCGCGCTGTACCTGATCATCATCGGGGTCATCGGGCTTTTCGGCGTGGGCGGGCATCTGTGACCCGTTCAGGTCACGCTCGACGGCGTTTGTTGACACAGGCGAGATGAGTATTTGCGCGTGCTGCCGCGCAAAACGCATTGCGCTGGCGGCCCCGCTGCCACTACTCTTGTGCGTGCATGCCGCACCGCTGCGGCAAGCGGCTTTCGTTTTCGAGCAACGCTGTCAATCTGCTTACTATGCCCGCACCCATTGAAGACTACGCATTGATCGGCGACGGCCACACGGCCGCGCTCGTTTCCCGCACTGGATCCATCGACTGGCTCTGCTGGCCGCGCTTCGACTCCGGCGCCTGCTTCGCCGCCCTCCTCGGCACCGAGGAAAACGGCCGCTGGCTCATCGCGCCCGCGCAGCCCGAAGATGGCGCGAAAGTCGAGATCAAGACCACGCGCCGTTATCGCGGCGACACGCTGATCCTCGAAACCGACTTCGAAACGCCCGATGGCGCCGTGACGCTGATCGACTTCATGCCGCCCGGCAACGGCTGGTCCGAACTCGTGCGCATCGTGGTGGGCCGGCGCGGCACCGTGCGCATGGAAAGCCAGCTCGTGCTGCGCTTCGACTACGGCTTTTCGGTGCCGTGGGTGAGCCGCCTCACCTACGAGAGCGGCATCAAGGCCACGGTGGGCCCGGACACGGTCGTGCTGCGCACGCCTGTCGACCTCGAGGGCGAGAACATGCACACGGTGGCACAGTTCGACGTGAAGGAAGGCGAACGCGTGCCGTTCTCGCTTTCGTATGCGGCCTCGCACTTGCGTCTGCCGCCGCCGCGCGACCCGTTCACGGCGCTTGCGCGCACGGAGAACTTCTGGACCGAATGGGCCTCGCGCAGCACCGTGGAAGGCCGCTGGGCCGAACCCATCCGCCGCTCGCTCATCACGCTCAAGGCGCTGGCCTACGAGCCCACCGGCGGCATCGTCGCGGCGCCCACCACGTCGCTGCCCGAACAGCTGGGCGGCACGCGCAACTGGGACTACCGCTACTGCTGGCTGCGCGACGCGACCATCACGCTCCTCGCGATGATGCGCGGCGGCTACTACGACGAGGCGCGAGCCTGGCGCGCCTGGCTGGGCCGTGTGATGGCAGGCTCGCCCTCACAGTTGCAGATCATGTACGGGCTCGCCGGCGAGCGCCGGCTGCCCGAATTCGAACTCGACTGGCTGCCCGGCTACGAAGGCGCGAAACCGGTGCGCGTGGGCAACAACGCGGTCGGCCAGCTGCAGCTCGACGTGTACGGCGAAGTGATGAACGCGCTGCACCTCGCGCGCGTGGGCGGCTTGCAGGCCGACGACACCGCATGGTCGATCCAGTGCGCGATGCTCGAACACCTGGAAACGATCTGGACCAAGCCCGATGAGGGCATCTGGGAAACGCGCGGCGGCCGCCAGCATTTCACGTTCTCGAAAGTGATGGCGTGGGTCGCCTTCGACCGCGCGATCAAGTCGGCGGAGAAATTCGAGCTGCCCGGGCCGCTCGATCACTGGCGCGAACTGCGCTCGACGATCCACGCGACCATTTGCGAGCGCAGCTTCAACAAGGATCTGAATTCCTTCACGCAGATCTACGGCGGCACCGATCTCGACGCGAGCCTGCTGCTGATGCCGCTGGTCGGCTTCCTGCCCGCGGCAGATCCGCGTATCGCCGGTACCGTCGCGGCGATCGAGCGCGATCTCATGTGTGAAGGTTTTGTGATGCGCTACCGCACCACCGAATTCAACGATGGACTGCCGCCGGGCGAAGGCACCTTCCTTGCGTGCAGCTTCTGGATGGTCGACAACCTGGCCCTGCAAGGCCGCATGGACGACGCACGCCGCATGTACGAGCGCCTGCTTTCGCTCGCTAACGACGTGGGATTGCTCGCCGAGGAATATGACCCCATTGCGGGGCGCCTGGTCGGCAATTTTCCGCAGGCGTTCTCGCATGTGGCACTCGTGCATACGGGCCTGAACCTCATGCGGCACGAACAGGAAATGGCGAAGGAAACGGGACATCCCGCGGTCGACGGCGCGTCGGCCGAGCCGGCTGTTGTATCCGCATCGTGAATGTTCGAAAGCGCCTGGACGTTTTCGCGGGCTGGGGTACACTAGGGATGCTGCGTTGCACAACAGCCGGACGCAATAGTGCCGTCCGCGCCGCCTGGCAACGGGGCGAAACGCGTGTGCCGCCTTGCAGCGCGCTTGCAGTCACGAGCTGCGAACGCATGCGGGTGTGCCCGCGCTAAAGCCCTCCGGGCGGCGGCCGATAAACAACCTGACTGACCGACCAACCTTGCCGGCCCGCATCTGCTCCGCGCCTCATCCGCGCGCGACCCGGGTGCGAACCGCTCCTTGAAGATGCCGGAGCGCCCATGCTCTATCAAATCCGTGAATTCCAGCGCGCGTTGCTCAGCCCGCTGACCGCCTGGGCCCAGGCCGCCTCGAAATCGTTCTCGAATCCGACGAGCCCGTTTTCACTCGTGCCAGGCGCCACGCGCTTCGCCGCAGGCTACGAACTGCTCTATCGCCTTGGCAAGGACTACGAGAAGCCCGAGTTCAACCTTCGCCAGATCGTGAAGGACGGCTTCAATATTCCGATCGTCGAGCAGACCATCATCGAGAAGCCGTTTTGCCGCCTGCTTCGCTTCAAGCGCTACGCAGACGACACCGGCGCCGTGGCCGCGCTCAAGGACGAGCCTGCCGTGCTCGTGTGCGCGCCGCTCTCGGGCCATCACGCCACGCTCCTGCGCGATACCGTGCGCACGCTGCTGCAGGACCACAAGGTGTACATCACCGACTGGGTCGACGCGCGCATGGTGCCGCTCGAAGCCGGTCCGTTCCATCTCGACGACTACGTTGCGTATATCCAGGAATTCATCCGCCATATCGGCGCGAAGAATCTGCACGTGCTGTCGGTTTGCCAGCCTACGGTGCCCGTGCTCGCGGCCATCTCGCTGATGGCGAGCCGCGGCGAGGACACGCCGCTCACGATGACGATGATGGGCGGCCCGATCGACGCGCGCCGCAGCCCCACCGCCGTCAACTCGCTCGCCACCGAACATTCGCTCGACTGGTTTGCGAACAACGTGATCCACCCCGTGCCGGCGAACTATCCGGGCGAAGGTCGCGAGGTGTATCCTGGCTTCCTGCAGCACGCGGGTTTCGTCGCGATGAATCCGGGCCGTCACACTACCGCGCACTGGGACTTCTACAAGAGCCTGCTGCGCGGCGACGAAGAGGACGCCGAAGCACATCGCCAGTTCTACGACGAATACAATGCGGTGCTCGACATGGCCGCCGAGTATTACCTCGAAACCATCCGCACCGTGTTCCAGGATTTCAGCCTCGCTGAAGGCACGTGGGATGTGGCCGGCGAGCGTGTGCGTCCGCAGGACATTCGCGACACGGCGCTGTTCACGATCGAAGGCGAACTCGACGACATTTCGGGCGCGGGCCAGACGCGCGCCGCGCACGATCTGTGCACGGGCATTGCCGACGCGAACAAGCATCATCTGACTGCCGAGAAATGCGGCCACTACGGCATCTTCTCGGGCCGCCGCTGGCGCACGATCATCTACCCGCAACTGCGCGACTTCATCCGCCAGCACCAGCAGGCCGCCGGCCACGCGAGCAAGGAAGCGCCTGCCCGCGGCCGCTCCGCTCAGGACGCTGTCGCCTGACAAAGGCTTGCGCTTCACTCGAGCACAGGCAGTCCATGCCAGCAGCAAAATCCGCGCGCCGTCCCAGGACGGCGCGCGGCATTTGTGGAGCGTGAAACGATCTTGCGCGTTCTCCGCGTGCGACTCGTGCGCTACTTGCGCATGAGATACGCGAGCAACATCTCCGTGTTGAGCTGAATGATTTCCGCACGTTCGGCAGTCGTGCTGAAGTCGCGACCGAGCGTGGCGTTGAGCGTGTAGCGGTTCGATACGATGTAGTAGCCCATGCCCGAAAGCGTCACATAGAGGCGCAGCGGATCGATGCTGGGGCGAAACAGTCCCGCGGATTCACCGCGCGTGAGAATCGAACCGAGCGTCGCCACGATCGGCGAGATCATCTCGCGAATTCGTGTGGACTTCTGCATATATCGCGCCTCGTGCAGATTCTCGTTGTTCACGAGCCGCAGTAGTTCGGGATTGTCGCGATAGTAGTCCCACACGAAATGCGCGAGCCGCGTGATCGCCTCGACGGGCGCGAGCCCCGAGAGATCGAGCGCGCGCTCGGCTTCATTGAGCGCGCCGAATGCGTGCTCGAGGACCGCCGTGAATAGTTGCTCCTTGCTGCCGAAGTAGTAATAGAGCATGCGCTCATTGGTTTCCGCGCGTCGCGCGATCTGGTCGACGCGTGCGCCGAACAGGCCGCCATTGGCGAATTCTTCCGCCGCGGCGAGCAGAATGCGGCGGCGGGTGCCTTCAGGATCTCTTTTGATTTTTGGCTGATTCATGGTGGCAGGATCTCGTTAAGCCGCGTTGTCCGGTTTGCGTTGTCGGGCAAGACTGCGCCGGGCCTCTCCTCGCCCTGGTATCGACAACGTTGTGCGGGGCGCGCCAGGTTAATGGACAGACACCCTCCGACCTACGGTCTTGCGTTCCTTCTTGTTTGTTTGATGTCGTTGCGAGCCGACATCGTTCTTCCCCTGTCTGCCTCGTGCGAAGCACGTTGCCTGCCGTGCCCGACATGTACCGCTTACGTCTATTGATTTCCCCTGGACTGCCCGGTGCTCCGCATTAAGCGCTTTGATTATGGCACATGGCCCGCCGATGGCAATGCGGGAAATCGGCGATAATGCAGGCTTTGGCGCTGTGCGTGTGCGCCCCTTAAGGCCCGGTGCGAAGCCCTGCGCGCCCGAGGTCACGCCACCGCCCGCCCCGCCCCGATGTAGCGAACGTGAACGATCCCAAAACACTTGCAGATCGCATTGAAGATCTGCTGCCCCAGACCCAATGCACGAAGTGCGGCTATGACGGCTGCCGACCCTATGCCGAAGCCGTCGCCGCCGGCACCGCCAATTACAACCAATGCCCGCCCGGCGGCCTGGAAGGCGTTGAGCGCCTCGCGAAACTGCTCGGCAAACCCATCATCCCGATCAATCCGGACAACGGCGTGGAGCGTGCGCGTCCGGTGGCGTTCATCGACGAACAACTGTGCATCGGCTGCACGCTGTGCATGCAGGCGTGTCCCGTCGACGCGATCGTGGGCGCGCCCAAGCAGATGCACACCATCGTCAAGGATCAGTGCACGGGTTGCGACCTGTGCGTCGCGCCCTGCCCGGTCGACTGCATCGCAATGATTCCCGTTACGGGCGAAGCGACCGGCTGGGATGCATGGACGCAGCAGCAGGCCGACGAAGCCCGCGTGCGGCATGACCGGCGCGCCGCGCGCCAGGTCGCCGAACGCAATGCGGCCGAGGCGCGCGCCGCGGCTCGCCGAGCCGCCACGAGTGCGCCGCAGGCCCAGGCGCCCCAAGTGCAGCAAGACGCCGCCACGCAGCCCGCAAGCGCCCCCGCCGACGATGCCGAAGCGAAGAAGAAAGCGATCATCCAGGCCGCGCTCGAACGTGCGCGCCGCAAGAAGGCGGAATTGGCCGAACAGGGTGTGGGACCGCGCAACGTCGAGCACGTAAGCGCCGACGTGCAGGCGCAGATCGATGCCGCCGAGGCGCGCCGCAAGCGTATTGGTATCGAGTCGAGCACATCGGACTCACCGCCTGACGACGACAAATCCGCGCGATAGCGCTCCGCAACGCAAAGGCTCCACGCACAACGAGCATGAACGCCACCAAGCGCCGCGCCATCTACGAAACGCTGCAAAGCCTCAATCCGCACCCCACTACCGAGCTGGAATTCAACACGCCGTTCGAACTCCTGATCGCCGTGATGCTCTCCGCGCAGGCCACCGACGTTTCGGTGAACAAGGCCATGCGCCGGATGTTTCCGGTCGCCAACACGCCGGAAGCGGTGCTCGCGCTGGGCGAGGAAGGGGTGGCCGATTACATCAAGACGATCGGCCTTTATCGCACCAAGGCCAAGAACGTCATTGCGACGTGCCACATTCTCATCGAGCAATACGGCAGCGAGGTGCCGCCGACGCGCGAGGCGCTCGAAGCGTTGCCCGGCGTTGGCCGCAAGACCGCGAACGTCGTGCTCAACACGGCCTTCGGCCAGCCGACGATTGCCGTCGACACGCATATCTTTCGGGTTGCGAACCGAACGGGACTCGCTCCCGGCAAGGACGTGCGTGCCGTCGAAACCGCGCTCGAAAAATTCACGCCGCCCGAGTTCCGCCAGGACGCGCATCACTGGCTCATCCTCCACGGGCGCTATGTGTGCAAGGCGCGCCGGCCCGAATGCTGGCATTGCGTGATCGAGCCACTGTGCGAGTTCAAGCCGAAGACGGCGCCGCCGGAGCTCTGAGCGAGCGCGAGCGTCCGGGCGTAAAATGCTTTATTCAGGCATCGCAGCACGACGCTGCGCGATTTAGCGCCTCACCGATACGACCGACTCAAGATGTTCAATCCTAGCCGCGACGAAGTCCGCCACTTTTTCACCGAGACCTGGCGCAAGCAGCGCGCGGGCGAAATCCTCACGCCGCTCGAGGCGATCGCCGCCGACTGGATCGTCGAGCACCCCGAATACCACGCCGAACTAACCGACGCCGATGCGGCCGCCGCCCAGGACTATTCGCCCGAGCGCGGCCAGAGCAATCCGTTCCTGCATCTGTCAATGCATCTTGCGATCAGCGAGCAGCTTTCGATCGACCAGCCGCCCGGCATCCGCGCCGCGCACGACCGCCTCGCGGCACGTCTCGGATCCACGCACGACGCGCAGCACGCGATCATGGAGTGCCTGGGCGAAACCATCTGGGAAGCGCAACGCACGAACACGCCGCCCGACACCGACGCCTATCTCATGCGCATCGAGCGCCGCGCATCTCGCGATTGACTCGCGACTGAAGCACATCTGAAAGAAATAAGGCCGCAAAAAAAGCACCCCGCGAACGCCTCGCCGAAAACGAGGCCCACGCGGGGTGTTTCACATGATGCGGCACGCATGGCGCGCGCCGCGTTCACGCTTACTTCTTGTTGACGAGGTCGCCGCTGAGCGACTCGATATACGCGGCGAGATCCTTCATATCGCCCTGCGAAAGGCTCTGCACTTGCGCCTGCATGATCGGATTGTTGCGGCCGAGGTGCGGATTGCTGGTGCCCATCTGGTACTGCCGCAGCGCCCAGTAGATATAGTCGGCGTGCTGGCCGGCGAGCTTCGGATATTCGGGGCTCACGGGTTTGTTCAGGCCCGGACCGTGACAGGCTGCGCAGTTGTGGCTGTCGGCGAGGACCTTGCCGTTGGAGGCGTCGGCCGCGTGCGCGGGATTGAGCGCGAGCGCGGCGGCCAGTGCGAGCCCGGCGCCCGCGAGCTTGATGGTTGCACCGGCAAACGAAGGCATAGCCGTGTAGGGCTTGTTCATGGGTTCTCCACCTGCCGGTTATTTATTCGGATTGTCTTTCGACGCGGCCGTTTGCGACGCATAGTAGGCCGCGATGTCGGCGATGTCCTGTTCGGTGAGCGAGGACGCGATCGCGTGCATCGTCTCGAAATGCCGGTCGCCCTTCTTGTAGGCGAGCAACGCGTTCATGATGTACTGCGCGTTCTGGCCGCCCAGAAGGGGCACGTGGTAGACCTCGGGGTAAGCGGTGCGGTAGTCGGGAATACCATGGCAGCCGATACACATCGCCACCTTGTCCTGGCCCGCCTTCGCGTTGCCCACGATGTCCGCGTGAGCCGTGACCGCGAAGCACGCCAGCATGGTGATTGCGCCCGTGATGACGTGCTTGCCGACAATTTTTTTCATAGCATCCAACCTGGCTTGAGGGGATTCGAACGCCCGAACCGCAGGCCACGGCCTGCGCCGCATTACTGCTGTTTTACTTTTGGGGTCGCCGTGCAGGCCGAAAAAAATCGGTCCGAGTATACCGCGACGCCGCGCCGGCCGTCCACCGGCCGCGCCACGCCTGGCGGGCCTCGGAGCGCCTGTGGTGGGCCCGCGATAGGCCCGCAGCGGCCACGCAGCGCCCTCGCGCGCTGGCTCGCCCGCAGACAACCCGGAGGAACCCTGGCACGCGCAACGGACTCGCCGCGCGCCGTCGCGAGACGGCTGGCAGCCCTCGCGACCGTGCCCCAAAGAGCGGACCCAACGATACGCGGTGGCGCGCCGACGCAACACCCCATCTGACTTATACTGGGTTTTTTTCCCAGCGAGCGGATTCACCATGCGCGCCACGCGTTTCGAAGGCTCATCGCAATACGTCGCCACCGACGACCTCAAGCTTGCGGTCAATGCCGCGATCACGCTCAAGCGGCCCCTGCTGATCAAGGGCGAGCCCGGCACGGGCAAGACCATGCTGGCCGAAGAAGTGGCCGCGGCGCTGGGTATGCCGCTCATGCAGTGGCACATCAAGTCCACCACGAAGGCGCAGCAAGGGCTCTACGAGTACGACGCGGTCTCGCGCCTGCGCGACTCGCAGCTCGGCGACGAACGCGTGAAGGACATCGCCAACTACATCGTCAAAGGCGTGCTGTGGCAGGCGTTCGAGTCGGAGGAGCAATGCGTGCTGCTCATCGACGAAATCGACAAGGCCGACATCGAGTTCCCGAACGACCTGTTGCGCGAACTCGACCGCATGGAGTTCTACGTCTACGAGACGCGCCAGCTCATCAAGGCGAAACAGCGCCCGCTCGTCATCATCACCTCGAACAACGAGAAGGAGCTGCCCGACGCTTTCCTGCGCCGCTGCTTCTTCCACTACATCAGCTTTCCCGATCCGGCGACAATGCAACGCATCGTCGAGGTGCACTATCCGGGCATCCGCAAGGAACTGCTCAACGCGGCCATGGAAAGCTTCTTCGAACTGCGCAACGTCGCGGGCCTGAAGAAAAAGCCTTCGACGTCGGAGCTGCTCGACTGGCTCAAGCTCCTGCTCGCCGAAGAGATTCCGCCCTCGGCGCTGCGCGCGGCCGACGGCTCGAAGTCCATGCCGCCGCTTGCCGGCGCGCTGCTCAAGAACGAGCAGGACATGACGCTGTTCGAGCGCCTCATCTACATGAACCGCCACAACCGTTGACAGGAACCCCGCGCGCGAACGCCGGAGACACCGCATGCTGATCGACTTCTTCTACACGCTGCGCGACGCGAAGCTGCCGGTTTCCGTGAAGGAGTACCTCACGCTCGTCGAAGCGCTCAAGGCGCGCGTGATCGCGCCCTCGCTCGACGACTTCTACTACCTCGCGCGCATGACGCTCGTGAAGGACGAGCAGTACTTCGACCGCTTCGATCAGGCGTTCGGCGCGTATTTTCGCGGCATCGAGAAGAAGTCGGAACTGGCCTTCGAGATTCCCGAGGACTGGCTCAAGAAGCGGCTGGAGCGCGACTTCACGCCCGAACAGCGCGCGCAGATCGAAGCGATGGGCGGCCTCGACAAGCTCATGGAGCGCCTCAAAGAGCTCTTCGAAGAACAGAAGGAGCGCCACGAGGGCGGCAGCAAGTGGATCGGCACGGGCGGCACGTCGCCCTTCGGCCACGGCGGCTATAACCCCGAAGGCATCCGCATTGGCGGCGAAGGCGGCCAGCGCAGCGCCGTCAAAGTGTGGGACGCGCGCGCGTACCGCGACTACGACGACCAGGTCGAAATCGGCACGCGCAACATCAAGGTCGCCTTGCGCCGCCTGCGCCGCTTCGCGCGCGAAGGCGCGGCGGAAGAACTCGATCTCGGCGACACGATCCGCAGCACCGCGGCGAACGCGGGCTGGCTCGACCTCAAGATGGTGCCGGAGCGCCACAACAACGTGAAAGTGCTGATGCTGCTCGACGTGGGCGGCTCGATGGACGATCACATCAAGCGCACGGAAGAACTGTTTTCGGCGGCAAAAGCCGAATTCAAGCATCTGGAGTTCTACTACTTCCACAACTGTGTCTACGACTACCTGTGGAAGAACAACCGCCGCCGCCACGCCGAGCGCACGCCCACGTGGGACCTGCTGCACAAGTTCACGCCCGACTACAAGCTCATTTTCGTGGGCGACGCCACGATGAGCCCGTACGAGGTGCTGCAGCCGGGCGGCTCGGTCGAGTACAACAACCCCGAAGCGGGCGCCGTGTGGCTGCGCCGCCTTGCCGACCAGTTCCCGCACTTCGCCTGGCTCAACCCCGAGCCCGAGCGACTATGGGAGTACCGCCAGTCGGTGTCGGTCATCCGCGAGATTCTCGGCCACCGCATGTACCCGCTCACCGTCGCCGGGCTCGAAACGGCCATGCGCGTGCTGAGCAAATAGGCGCCAGCACTCCCGCCCTTTTCCGCTTCCTCGAGGCGGCGCGTGCCTGAGGGTGTCTTCAGGCCGCGCCGCCCGATGCCGTCATACCTACGCAAAATCTGGAGACCACCCGCATGACC
This sequence comes from Paraburkholderia sp. CNPSo 3076, assembly GCF_026343935.1. NCBI lineage: Bacteria > Pseudomonadati > Pseudomonadota > Betaproteobacteria > Burkholderiales > Burkholderiaceae > Paraburkholderia > Paraburkholderia sp. CNPSo 3076. Next base: position 123,652 of record NZ_JAPMAL010000017.1, read on the forward strand.
GCCCCCTCTTCCCCCGACCTGCCAGCGACATTCAGGCCGGGGCCACTGCGGCCCTTCGCCGACACCTCGGTCGCCACGATCGTGGCCGGCTTCGTCGCGATGATGACCGGCTACACCAGCTCGCTCGTGCTGATGTTTCAGGCCGGCCAGGCCGCGCATCTGTCCGACGCGCAGATCTCCTCGTGGATCTGGGCGCTTTCCATCGGCATGGCCTTGACCACCATCGGCCTGTCACTGTGGTTCCGCGCGCCCATCGTGATCGCGTGGTCCACGCCCGGCGCGGCGCTGCTTATCAGCTCGCTGCCGCACGTGCCTTATGCCGAGGCGATCGGCGCCTATCTCGTCTGCGCCGTGCTGCTCGCGGCCGTGGGCCTCACCGGCTGGTTCGACACGCTCATGAAGCGCGTTCCTGCGGGCATCGCGGCGGCGCTGCTCGCGGGCATCCTGTTCGAGATCGGCATCGAGATCTTCCACGCCGCGCAGGTGCAGACGCCGCTCGTGCTCACGATGTTCTTCGGCTATCTGGTCGTGAAGCGCTTCGTGCCGCGCTATGCGATCGTCGCAACGCTCGTGATCGGCATCGCCGCTGCCGCCATGCTCGGGCTGCTCGACTTCAGCCACTTCCGCGTGGCGGTGGCGCGGCCCGTGTTCACGATGCCGGCTTTCTCGCTCACGGCGGTGGTGAGCATCGGCATTCCGCTCTTCGTCGTGGCGATGGCCTCGCAGAACGTGCCCGGCATCGCCGTCCTGCGCGCCGACGGCTACGACCACACGGCCGCGCCCTCCTCGCCGCTCATCGCCACCACCGGCTTGGCCTCGCTCGTACTCGCGCCGTTCGGCTCGCACGGCGTGAACCTCGCGGCCATCACGGCGGCGATCTGCACCGGCCCGCACGCCCACGAAGACCGCACGAAGCGCTATATGGCGGCCGTGTGGTGCGGCATCTTCTACCTGGTCGCCGGCACCTTCGGCGCGACCATCGCGGCGCTGTTCGCGGCGTTCCCGCAGGCGCTCGTGGTGTCGATCGCGGCGCTCGCGCTGTTCGGCTCGATCATGAGCGGCCTCACCAACGCCATGCAGAACCCCAGGGAGCGCGAAGCCGCGCTCATCACCTTCATGGTGACCGCCTCCGGGCTCACGCTGCTCTCCATCGGCGCGGCGTTCTGGGGGCTCGTGGCGGGGGTCATCACGCAGTTCGTGCTGAACGACCGGCGCGCCTGACGCGTGCGAACCGCCGCCGCGTGCGCCTGCCAGCGCCGCTGGCACGTCGTGTGCGGCGCGTCTGGCACGCGCCCTGCCCGCGAGAAACGCAACGCCACGCGTTTCCGCCATAAAATGACGATGTGAGCTGCGCCCAGACGCGCGGCAAGATGCGCCCCACCCGGCTTCCCGCCCAATCGGCGCGGGCCGGGCCGGAACGGCGCAGCGTCTTTTTCGCTCCGCCCGGCGCGCCCCAGGTTCACGCCTGAAGCGCACCGGCCGTTCAACTCTCACCGATGCAGGCGCGCACGCGCCCACAGGGCCTGACATGACTACCGCACTCGACCAGCTCAAGCAGTACACCACCGTCGTCGCTGATACGGGCGACTTCCAGCAATTCGTGCAGTACAAGCCGCGGGACGCGACGACCAACCCGTCGCTGATCCTCAAGGCGGTCCAGAAAGCCGAGTACCGTCCGCTGCTCGAAAAAACCGTGCGCGATCACGCGAGCGAGTCGCTCGAGTCGATCATCGACCATCTGCTGATCGCGTTCGGCACCGAAATCCTCAAGATCATTCCGGGCCGCGTCTCGACCGAAGTCGATGCCCGCCTCTCGTTCGACACGAAAAAGTCGATCGACAAGGCGCACCACATCATCGACCTGTACAAGCAGGCCGGCATCGGGCGCGAGCGCGTGCTGATCAAGCTCGCCTCGACCTGGGAAGGCATTCGCGCCGCCGAAGTGCTGCAAAAGGACGGCATCCACTGCAACATGACGCTGCTGTTCTCGCTCGCGCAGGCCGCCGCGTGCGCCGAAGCGGGCGCGCAGCTGATCTCGCCGTTCGTGGGCCGCATCTACGACTGGTACAAGAAGGCCAAGGGCGCCGACTGGGACGACGCGAAGGACGGCGGCGCGAACGACCCGGGCGTGCAGTCGGTGCGCAAGATCTACGCGTACTACAAGAAGTTCGGCCACAACACCGAGGTGATGGGCGCGAGCTTCCGCAACACGAGCCAGATCGTCGAGCTGGCCGGTTGCGACCTGCTCACCATCAGCCCGGACTTGCTGCAGAAGCTCCACGACAGCAACGAGAAGGTCGAACGCAAGCTTTCGCCGGAAGCGTTCAAGGACGCGAAGATCGAGCGCGTGGCCGTGGACGAGCCGTCGTTCCGCTTCCAGCTCAACGACGACGCCATGGCGACCGAGAAGCTCGCTGAAGGCATCCGCGCGTTCGCCGCAGACGCGATCAAGCTCGAAAAGATGATCGAGGAATTGCGCGCGAAGTAATGCGCCTGCGCTCCATGCAGAGCGCATCGAAGTATCGATGACCAGGGGCCGCACATGCCGCATGTGCGGCCCTTTGTTTGACAGGCCGCCCGGCAACCGCCGTTCCCGCCCGCACTCTCGCAAACCCTGATGACACACCACTCGGTCACGCCCTTCGCGCGCGCCTAGAATCAGGGCAGCGGCGCAACCCGCCGCACGATCCGGCCCCGTGCACACCCTCGCACGAAACAGGCCGGCCAACGTCACGTCCGCAAGGAAACCGACGATGCAAATCCAGCCCTATCTCTTTTACCCCGGCAATTGCGACGAAGCGATCGCGTTTTATGGCGAAGCGCTCGGCGCGAAGGAAGTGATGAAGATGCGCTTCAAGGAAGCGCCGCCGGACCCCGCGCGCCCCATGCCGCCCGAATTCGCCGAAAAGATCATGCACGCGACACTCCAGATCGGCGACGCGCAGATCATGGTGTCCGACGGCGGCTGCATGACGCAGAACGACAAGTTCCTCGGCTTTGGCGTCTCGCTGACCGGGTCCGACATCGCCACGGCCGAACGCTATTTCAACGCGCTGGCCAAAGGCGGCACGGTCACGATGCCGTTTCAGAAGACCTTCTGGTCGCCCGGCTTCGGCATGCTGAGCGACAAGTTCGGCGTGCCGTGGATGGTCTCGGCGCCGCACGAGCAACCCGCCTGATCCACCGGCGTAACAACTGGAGAAGCGCGCCCGGCGTCACACCATGCGGTGCGTCGCGGCGCGCTCGATGTTCCAGCGCGGCTCGGTTTCGAGGAGCAGCGCGCGCAGGCGCTCCACCTGCTCCTCCACACGCAGGCTGAGCCAGTATGGCCCCTGCATCCGCGGCTCGGGGCAGCCCTGCGGCTGCGCCTGCATAGTTCCATGGACGGCCTCGCCCGCCACGTCGCCCTCGCCACTCCCCTCCATCCGTGCCGCAACCGTGCGCAGCGCCTGCTGCGCCGCCTCGGGGTGACGCCCGCCGCCGAAACGCAGCGCCCGTGCCGTGGCGAGCAGCGCACGGCGCACGGTCTCGCTGCGCTCTGCGAACGCTACGCGCACGAGTGCCTGCTCGTAGCTGCCCGTGCCCGTGCAGAGCATCTCCAGCGCGCTCAGGAGCGAGCGATGCAGGCGCTGCACCTGCTCGAGCCGCGCGAGCGGCACGCCGATCTCCTTGGCGACCGAGGGCATCAGCGCGCGCAGTTGCACGAGCCGTGCATTCAGGCGCATGAAGGTCTGCACCTGCTCGTCGGAATCGACGTGCACGCCGCCCGCCACCTGCGCGTACACGCGCGCGCATTCGCGCAGATTGTCGGCCAGGCTGTAGCGCCACGAATACGTCGCGTGCAGGGGCAAGGCAAACGAAAACACGAGCGCGATGACGATGCCGAGAATCACATTGAGCGTGCGCCAGAGTCCCGTATCGATGAGGTTGTCGCCGTGCCCCGCGACGATGCACATGGTGATGGCGGCCAGCAGCGCGACGTAGCCCGGTTTGCCGATAGCGTAGTAGCCGCACACGGCGGCGACGAGCGACATCAGCACGTAGGTGAGCCACACGGAACCGGTAATGGCCTGCACGACGATGAGCACGAGCCCGATCACGGCGCCGAGCAGCGTGCCGAGCGCGCGTTCGGCGGCCTTCTTGCGGATGTTGCCCTGGTGCTGCAGCCCGCCGATCACGACGAGCAGCGTGACCGAGGCCCAGATGCCGTGCGGAATATGGATGCCCGACGTCGCGAGAATCGAGGCGAGCATGGCCAGGCCCACGCGTACGCTGTGTATCACCTTGGCGTTGCGGTAGCGGTAGTACGGGGAAGTCAACGCGCGCCACATGCGCGCGAGGCGCGAACGGCGGCGCGGCGGGCGCAGGCGTTGCGCGCCGCTGCGCCCGCGTCGGGAGCGGGATTCGGTTTGGGATGAGGCCATGGCACGGGCTGAACGTGAGCCGGATCAGCAATCATCGTGCACCAGAAAAACAAATGCCCGCAACTGTGCGTTGCGGGCATTGGGTAAAAAACAAGCCCTGCGCAAGCCCGGCGGCATGCGCCGGGCATGAGCGGCTCAGCCCTCGACGACGTCGAGATAATCTTCCGGACGCGTGCGATCCGCGCCCTTTTGCATGCCGACGACATGCACGAGCGCCGACACGACGACCGAGACCACGAGGTTCACGATCAGCGACCACACCGCGGCGTAGCCCGGAATCGCGATGCCGAACAGGTGGATGGTGAAGATCGAGCCTGCGAGCTTGAGCGAAATGGCCATCCACGTGCCGGTCGCGATGCCCACCGCCCAGCCCACCAGCAGGCCGCGATAGTCGAGCATGCGCGTGTAGAGGCCGAGCACGATGGCGGGCAGCGTCTGGATGATCCAGATGCCGCCGAGCAGCTGCAGCTGGATCGCGTACGTGAGCGGCAGGCCCAGGATGAACGCCACCGCGCCGACCTTCACGATCAGCGAGACCAGCTTGGCGATGTTGGTCTCCTGCTCGTGATTCATGTTGCGGTTGATGAACTCCTTGTGGATGTTGCGCGTGTAGAGGTTGGCCGCTGCAATCGACATGATCGCCGCCGGCACCAGCGCGCCGATACCGATGGCCGCGAACGCCACGCCCACGAACCACGACGGGAAGAAGTGCAGGAACAGCGCCGGCACCGCGAAGTTCGGACCGAAGGCCTTGAAGTACGGCGCGAACTCCGGCATGTCCTTCACACCCGAGGCGAGCGCCATGTAGCCGAGCAGCGCGAGCAGGCCGAGCACCAGCGAGTACGCGGGCAGCATCGCCATGTTGCGGCGGATGGTGTTGCCCGACGACGACGACAGAATAGCGGTGACCGAGTGCGGGTACAGGAACAGCGCGAGCGCCGAACCCACCGCGAGTGTCGCGTAGGCGCTATAGCCGTTCAAACTCGTGGCATCCGGCGACTTGAGGAGCAGCTTGGCCGGCGGCACCGCGCCGAAGATGTGGCCGAAGCCGCCCATCTGCGCGGGAATCACGATGATCGCGACGATGATCGTGATGTAGATGAGGATGTCCTTCACCACGGCGATCATGGCCGGCGCGCGCAGGCCCGACGTGTACGTGTACGCGGCGAGAATCGCGAACGCGATGATGAGCGGCAGGTCGCCGACAAAGCCCGTCGTGTCGAAGCCGAGTGCGCCAATCACCACTTCGATACCCACCAGCTGCAGCGCGATATACGGCATGGTCGCGACGATGCCCGTCACGGCGATGGCGAGCGCGAGCATGCGGCTGCCATAGCGCGCGCTCACGAAATCGGCCGAGGTGACGTATTGATGGCGCTTCGCGACAGCCCAGAGCTTCGGGAACACGACGAACGCGAACGGATAGATCAGGATCGTGTACGGCAGCGCGAAGAAACCCATTGCGCCCGCACCGAACACGAGCGCCGGCACGGCGACGAAGGTGTACGCGGTGTAAAGGTCGCCGCCGAGCAGGAACCACGTGACGATCGTGCCGAAGCGGCGGCCGCCGAGACCCCACTCTTCGAGATGCGCGAGGTCGCCCTTGCGCCAGTTTGCGGCGAAGAAGCCGAGCACCGTGACGCCGAGGAAGAACAGAATAAAGACAATGGTTGCTGTGACGTTCATTGCGCGCCCCCTGCATCACCCTTGCTGCGGGTCTTCGTCTTGAAGTAGACGAGCGCGGTAATGACAGCGCTGATCAGCACCCAGAGAAGCTGATACCAGTAGAAAAACGGAAAGTCCCACAGAGTGGGTTCGATCCTGTTGTATGACGGCACCCAGATCATCGCGATCCAGGGGAGCAGCAAAAGCCATAGCCAATGCTTGCTTGATTTTCCGGCGTCGGCGTCGTGAGCCATGACGTCTCCTCGTTGCTTATGTAGTTATGCGGCCTTGCTTTGTTTGCGGTCCGCCGCCCGGCGTGAGGCGGCCGTTGGCCTCGCGCACGGATAGCCCGCAAGGTCCCCGAAAGCGCTGAAAAGAGTATCGGGGCCACGCCACACGGTCAAGCAGGGCGGACCCCAATTTGCACGGCGTTGTCAAGAGCCAACGGCTTGCGCCATGTCCCGATAATTGCCCGGAAATGCGCTATGCAGGCGAAAAAAAACCGGCCCTGGGACGCCCCTGAAGCCGGTTTTCTGTGCCGCAACGGCGTTACCGCCGTTCGCGCGGATCAGATCGAGAACGTCGCGCCGTTCCCGCCGCTCGATTCGCGCAGCGCCTTCACCCACTGGTGCGCCGGCAGGCCGAGCTTGCTTTCGAGCAGGCGCGCGCGCTTTTCGAGCGCATCGAAGGTGACTTCGAGCGCCGGGCCCGAGAACGCGAGCGCCACGCGATTGCCTTCGTGCACTTCGGGCAGCGCGATCACGCGGCCTTCGAAGGCTTCGTTCAGGCGCTTCACGTTGCGCACGAAACTCGGGTGGTCACCGAACAGGTTGATCGTCGCGACGCCGGCTTCGGTCAGGCACGCGCGCACGGCGCGGTAGAACGCCACGCTGTCGAGCACCGGACCGCGCGCGGTCGCGTCGTACACGTCGATCTGCAGCGCGCCGATGGTGCCGTGATTGGCGCGGTCCTGCACGAAGTCCCACGCGTCGAGCTCGCGCACGGTGAGGCGCGCGTCGTCGTACGGCAGCTCGAACATCGTGCGCGCGGCCACCACGACCGCCGGATTCAGCTCGATCGCCTCGACCTTCGCGGGGCGCAGATAGCGGTGCGCGAACTTGGTGAGCGCGGCGGCGCCCAGGCCCAGTTGCACGATGCGCTCGGGCGTGGCGAGGAACAGCAGCCAGGCCATCATCTGCTGCGCGTATTCCAGTTCGATGTGCAGCGGCTTCGCAAGACGCATCGCGCCCTGTACCCACTCCGTGCCGAAGTGCAGATAGCGCACACCGTTCTCTTCCGAGAACGTGACCGGCGCGAAACGCGGCTTGCGCGGCGCTTCGATGACCGGGGCGTTGTCGAGTTCGTCGGCTGCGGCCGCGGCGCGGCGCGGGCGCTTCGTGACCTTGGCGGTCTGGCTCGCAGTCTCGCCCGATTGCGTCGCGTGGCCGGTTTGCTTGAATGCGCGGGCCTCGGCGGAGGCGCGCTTGATGAGAGTCGTCATGTGGAAAATGGCTTGCTGTGGGGGCGCAAATGCAGGTGCATTTGCTCAGGCGACCGAGAGCATAGCATTCGCGGCGCTTCGGGCCAGATTTGGCAGGCACTTCGAGCGCCTGGCCCGCACGCGGCGCGGCGGCGTCGATCGCGCGCTCGACGGCCTCGTCGTAGTCATCGTTGCCGCTCGAACGCAGCAGCTTCACCGAGACGATGGAGCCATCCGATGCCGCACGGATCGATACGATGGCTTCCGTATCCCTCGGTATTTTCTTCGGGTTGTGGAACATGTTGCCACCCAGCTTGCAACTCACGTAGCGCTTCCATTGCCAGGCGCTCAAGGTGGTTTCCGTGGGCGGTGCGAAACCCGGCGTCGCGACGGCCGCGAGGCAGCGGTTCATGACCATCTGCGGCGAAGGGCGCACGTGCGGCCCCGCTTGCGATACGTCGTCCGAAGCGCAGGCGCCCAGCATGAGCGCCACAGGTCAAACGATCAGGGGCAGGCGTTTCCTGTTCATTTTGGTCTCGTGTCCCGGTGGTGCGGGCGCACCTCGGCGTGCGCGCGACCATGCTAGCGCGGCCCGGTTGCAGCGCGCTTACGTCTGTGTGCGCCAGCGCTCATACGCGCATCGGGGTCGCCTGTGAACGCGCTCAATGCGCGCCATCGCACGAGCTTCGCCGCGAAGTTCATCGACGCATACGCAGGACTGCTGGACGGCAGGCGCAGAATCGTCATGGGCCGCGCATGCGCGCCAAGAATGCGCTCGCCGATGCGCGCCGCGGTGCCGCCGTTGAACGCGATTGCCTCAAGGGCGGGCAGGCGCTCGACGAGCGCGACGAGATCGTTGCCCTCGTGGTCGCGGATATCGCCGTCGAGACTGCCCTCACGGCGCGCCTGCGCCACGACGTCCCACAGGCCCACGCGATTCGCACACAGCACTTTTAGCCGCGCTTCGTACTCCATCGCCACGAGATCCTCGCCGATCACCTCGCCCACGAGATGCCAGAACTTGTTCTGCTTGTGCGCGTAATACTGCTGCTGAGCAAGCGACGCCTCGCCCGGCAGACTGCCGAGGATGAGAACACGCGTGCGCGCATCGACGACGGGATCGAAGCTGCGCTTGAAAGTCATGGCAACAGACGCACAACGTTCAACGCGGCGCGTGATGCGCGCGCGAGGCGGTGTGATCGAGCGGGCCGCGTTCGCGTCCGAGATGCACGCCAGTTTCCTCGGTGAGCGGACCGCTTGCAAGGCGCGACCACAGCGCGGGCAGCATGCATTCGGTCACGAGCAGCGGCGCGCCTGCGCGCTCGAATACCGAGCGGCGCGCGACGAACGCATGCGGCGCGTGCTTCGGTTCGACCTTGATCTCGCGCGCCGCGAGTGCGTGGAGCGGATGCCGCGCGCTCACGCGCCGGCTCACGAGCGCGGAGCGCGCCACACCGCTATCACTATAGAGGAGTTCCGCGAGCGGCCGCGTGCGCAAGCTGCGCATGGCTTGCCACACGCCTTGACTCGCGGCGAGCGGCGTCACGCTGTGCGCGGCGACGAACGGCACGCCGTCGACTTCGAGCACGATCTCGCGCACCCACGCGCGCTCGCGCGGTGCGAGGCCAAGCGCGTCGCATTCGTCGGACCAGGGCATATCCACGGCTTCGCGCGTGACCCGCACAACGACGCGGCCGAGCGTGCGCAAATGCGCCGTGAGCGAACCGCCGCGCGTGAGCCAATCCTTCTGGTCGGCGCTCAAGGCGGGCAAGGGCTTGACGCGCCAATGCGCGTTTGCGGCATCGAATCGAAGAGGCATGGCGCGCATTATAGGCTGCGAGGATTTCAGTTCGCTGCGAGCGGGGCGGACCAAAGAAAAACCCCTTGCAGCGGGTAGCCGCAAGGGGTTTCGCTCATGCGAAGCCGCGCGCTTTAGCCGGCGCGGGCAATCAGCAACGCGTTCGTACGCTTCACGAAGCTGGCCGGATCTTCCAGCGCACCGCCTTCCGCCAGCAACGCCTGATCGAACAGGAGATTGCACCAGTCGCCAAAGTCCGCGCTATCGGTGCGCAGCGCCTTCACGAGCGGGTGCTCCGGGTTCACTTCGAGGATCGGCTGCATCTGCGGCGCCTGTTGTCCCGCCGCCTTCAGCATGCGCTGCAGGTAGCCGCTCATGTCGCCTTCGTCGGCCACGAGGCACGAGGGCGAATCGGTCAGGCGGAACGTGAGGCGCACGTCCTTGGCCTTGTCCTTGAGCGCTTCCTTCATGTGCTCGACGAGCGGCTTGAGTGCTTCGCTCACCTTCTCCTGCTGCTGCTTTTCCTCGTCGTTGAGCGCGCCGAGGTCGAGGTCGCCGCGCGCCACACTCGCGAGCGGCTTGCCGTCGAATTCGTTCAGGAACGACAGCATCCACTCGTCCACGCGGTCCGTGAGGAGCAGCACTTCCACGCCCTTCTTGCGGAACACTTCGAGGTGCGGGCTGTTCTTCGCGGCTTGCCACGTGTCGGCGGTGACGTAGTAGATCTTCGTCTGCTCGGGCTTCATGCGCGCAACGTAGTCGGCGAGCGCTACGGTCTGCTCGTTCGTGTCGTTGTGCGTGGACGCGAAGCGCGCAAGCTTCGCCACGCGCTCGCGATTGGCGTGATCCTCGCCAATGCCTTCCTTGAGCACCTGGCCGAATTCGGTCCAGAACGTCGTGTACTTCGCCTTGTCCTCTTCGCTTGCTTCGGCGTCCATAACAGCATTCGCCATCTCTTCGAGCATCGAGAGCACGCGCTTGGTCACGCCGTCGCGAATCGCCTTCACGTCGCGGCTTTCCTGGAGGATTTCGCGCGAGACGTTGAGCGGCAGATCGCTCGAATCGACGACGCCCTTCACGAAGCGCAGATAGTTCGGCAGCAGTTGCTCGGCGTCGTCCATGATGAACACGCGCTTCACGTAAAGCTTCAGACCGCTCTTGTGATCGCGGTTCCACAGGTCGAACGGCGCATGCGACGGCACGTAAAGAAGCTGCGTATATTCGCTGCGGCCTTCCACCCGGTTATGCGTCCACGCGAGCGGATTCTGATGGTCGTGCGCGAGGTGCTGATAGAACTGCTGATACTGCTCGTCGCTGATCTCGCTCTTCGAACGCGTCCACAGCGCGCTCGCCTGGTTGATGGTCTCGTACTCGTCCTGCGTGACCATCTCGCTCTTTTCGGCGTCCCATTCTTCCTTCTTCATCTCGATGGGCAGGCCGACGTGATCCGAATACTTCTGGATGATCGACTTGATCTTCCATGCGGAAAGCAGCTCTTCCTCGCCTTCGCGCAGATGCAGCGTGATCGTCGTGCCGCGCTGCGCGCGCTCGATCGTCTCGACGGCGAACTCGCCCTCTCCCGCGCTCGTCCAGCGCACGCCCTCGGCGGCCGCCAGGCCCGCCCGGCGGCTTTCCACGGTGATCTTGTCCGCGACGATGAAGCCCGAATAAAAGCCCACGCCGAACTGGCCGATCAGCGCCGCGTCCTTCTGCTGGTCGCCCGAGAGCTTGCCGAAGAATTCCTTCGTGCCCGAGCGCGCGATCGTGCCGAGGTTCGAGACGGCTTCGTCATGGCTCATGCCGATGCCGTTGTCGTCGATCGTGATGGTGCGCGCTTCCTTATCGAAGCCCACGCGGATACGCAGGTTCGGATCGTTCTCGTAGAGCGCACTGTTCGCGATCGCCTCGAAGCGCAGCTTGTCCGCCGCGTCCGATGCGTTCGAGATCAGCTCGCGCAGGAAGATTTCCTTGTTGCTGTACAGCGAATGGATCATCAGGTGCAGAAGCTGTTTCACTTCTGCCTGGAAGCTCATGGTTTCTTGTGCCATGGTCGAGAGTCCTCTTTCGTTACAGTTCACGTCTGACAAATTTATGGCCGCGAGTTCGCAGTCGAATCGCGGCGCGCCGCCCGCCCAGTTGGGGACAGACGGCGCCGGTTTCAAGAGCCGCCACGCACGAATTCACGCTTGCGCGCCGCCGCCGCGCCGGGCCACGCCTTCGAGATAGTCGGCGAGGAACGCGGGCAGCACCGGGTCGCCGCAGTTGGCGATGTTGAAGCGCATCCACGTGGTCGGCGACTGGTGCGGCGAGAACAGGCTCCCCGGCGTGAGCAGGAAGCCCGCTTCGTGGCCCGCCGCGGTGAGCGCGTCCGCGTCGACGCCGGTGTCCGCCCACAGGAACATACCGGCGCCCGGCGCCGCGAAGAGGCGCAAGCCGGCGCGCTCCAGCATGCGCGCGGCCTTGTCGCGCACGCCATCCAGCCGCCCGCGCAGGCGCTCCACGTGACGCCGGTAGTGGCCCTCCGTGAGCACGCGGTAGAGCACGCGTTCGTTGAGTTCCGGGCTCGTCATGCCGACGAGCATTTTCTGGTCCGCCACCGCCTGGGTCACGTCGAGCGCACTCGCGATATAGCCCACGCGCAGGTTCGGCGCGAGCGTCTTCGAAAAGCTGCCGAGGTAGATCACGCGGCGAAGCTGGTCGAGGCTCGCGAGGCGCGTGGCCGGATAGCCCGCCGGGCACAGGTCGCCGTAGACATCGTCTTCCACGACAATGAAGTCGTACTGTTCGGCAAGCCGCAGAATCCGGAACGCCTGCGCGGCGGACAGCGAGGTGCCCGTGGGGTTTTGCAGCACCGAATTGATGACGAGCATTTTCGGGCGCCAGGTCTCGACCAGCGCTTCGAGCGCGTCGAGGTCCGGCCCTTCGGGCGTGTACGGCATGCCGACGAGCCGCGCGCCCTGCGAGGCGAAGCGGCCGAACATCTGGAACCACGCGGGGTCGCCCACGATCACCGTGTCGCCGGGCTGCACATAGATGCGCGCAAGCAGATCGATCGCCTGGGTGATGCCCGAAACAAGGACGATCTGCTCGGGCGTCGCGCCGATCTCGAGTTCCGCCATGCGCGTCTGGAGTTGCTGACGCAGCGGCAGGAAGCCTTGCGGCGAGCCGAAGCCGAGCAGTTGCGTGCCGCTCTGGCGGCCAAGCGAGCGCATCGCGCCGGTCAGCAGCTCGCCGTCCAGCCAGCGCGCGGGCAGATAACCCAGACCCGGCCCTTTTTCTGGCCGCGTGGACGTATGAAGCATGTTGCGCAGCAGCCAGACCACGTCGATGGTGGGCGGCGCGGGAGCGGCAACCGCGTCGGCGCGCGCCGGCGCGCCCGCGGCCACCGGCTGGCGTTCGCCGCCCGCGACGAGCGCCAATCGCTCGCGCACGTAAAACCCGGAACCGCGCCGCGAGTCGAGATAGCCCTGCGCGACCAGACGCTCGTACGCCTCGACCACGGTGAAGCGCGACACGCCCTTGTCGAGCGCGAGCTTGCGGATGGACGGCATGCGCATGCCGGCGCGGAATACACGCTCCTCGATGCGGCGGCGGCCCCACTGCACGAGCTGGTCGACGAGCGTGAGCGTGGCCGCGTCATGCGGGGCGGGAATCTGGTCTAGCGGTACGGAGGACATGAGGACTCCCTGAACTCGAACTGTACAGAGCACTATCGGGCCGATTGTACCGTTACTGTCTGCAGCCATACCGGTACATTTGATCGCATGCGTACCGGTAAGGATTCGGTGGAAGCGTCGACACACTGTTCAGGCGCACGCTCCGGCCCTCTTCCTTCCGGCCCCTGGAAACGTCTGGCTCCGATCGCTCGCCCATGAACGCCTCGCCGCTTCGCCTCGATCATCTCGTCGTTGCCGCGCGCACGCTGGAAGAAGGCGTGCAGTACGTGAGCGACGCGCTCGGCGTCGCGCCCACGGGCGGCGGCGCTCATCCGCTCATGCGCACGCACAACCGTCTGCTCGGGCTGTGGGGCGGCGTGTATCTCGAAGTCATCGCCGTCGATCCGGCCGCGAAAAGTGGAACAAGCAGTGCAGCGAACGCCCGCGCGCGCCTCTTCGCGCTCGACGACCCTGCCGTCCAGGCGCGCCTCGAACAGGGGCCGTACCTGTCGCATTGGGTGGCACGCGTCGATCCGCCGAAGAGCCTCGCGCGCTGGCGCGAGCAGTATCCCAAGCGCATTCCCGCGCTCGTGCCGATGACGCGCGGCGACTTCTCGTGGCAGCTCACGGTGCCGGAAAGCGGCGCCTTCCCGGCCTGGCAAGGCGCGGGCGACGGCATTCTGCCCTCGCTGATCCAGTGGGACACGGCGCATCATCCGTCGCAGGTGCTGGCCGATACCGGCATCGCGCTCATCTCGCTCACCGGCTTTCACCACGAGGCGCAAGCGGCGCGCGAGCAGCTTCAGTGGCTCGGCGCGGCGCGTCTGATCGCCGTGGAGGAAGCCCTCTCGCCCGCGCTCGTCGCGCAGTTCGAAACCCCGTCCGGTCCGCGCACGCTCGGCGCGCCGGCACGCTGATCCGTCGAGCGCAAAGTCCCGCATGAAAGCACGCGAAACCCAAGGCATGCTGCTCGGCCTCGTCGGCGTCATGATCTTCAGCCTGACGCTGCCGATGACGCGCATCGTCGTCGCCGAATTCCACCCGCTTTTGAACGGCCTCGGCCGCGCGCTCGCCGCCGCCGTGCCGGCCGCGCTGCTGCTCGCCATCCGTCGGGAGACATGGCCTACCTGGCCGCAGGTCAAGAGCCTCGCCGTGGTGTCGCTTGGCGTGATCGTCGCGTTTCCGGTCTTTTCCGCCTTTGCGATGAAGACCGTGCCCGCCTCGCACGGCGCCATCGTCAACGGGCTGCAGCCGCTCGCCGTGGCGATTTACGCCGCCTGGCTCTCGCATGAGCGCCCCTCGAAGGCGTTCTGGGCCAGCGCGCTGCTCGGCAGTGCGCTCGTGATTGCGTTCGCGCTCCAGGCGGGCGGCGGCTCGCTGCACGCGGGCGACGCGTGGATGCTCATCGCGGTGGGCATCGGCGCGCTCGGCTACGCCGAAGGTGCGCGCCTCGCCCGCCAGCTCGGCGGCTGGCAGGTGATCTGCTGGGCGCTCGTGCTCTCGGCGCCGTTCCTCGCGCTGCCGGTAGGCTGGCTCGCTTGGGCGCATCATGTGGCGCATCCCGGCCCCGTCGCGCTCAAGACCTGGCTCGCCTTCGGCTACGTCACGCTGTTTTCGCAGTTCATCGGCTTTTTCGCGTGGTACGCGGGGCTCGCCATGGGCGGCACGGCGCGCGTGGGCCAGGTGCAGCTGCTGCAGATTTTCTTCACGATGGCGTTCTCGGCGCTCTTCTTCGGCGAGCAGGTCGCGCCCTCGGCGTGGCTCTATGCCGCTGCGGTGATCGCCACAGTCGTGCTGGGCCGCCGCGCGGCGATCCGCATGGCCCCGGCGCCAGCGCGCGCATGAGCCGGTTTCGCGTCATAATTAAAGGTTTTCGGCGGCATCCGGCGGCGCGTGATCGCGCCCCATGCCGCCACTGACTCTGTCACTCGCCCCACCCCAACAAGGAGACCCCATGGACCAGAGCGATCTCAAGGCCGCGCCCGCGTGGCAACTGTCCGAGCGTGCAATCAAGCTGACCAGCTCGGCAATTCGCGAAATCCTGAAGGTCACCGAGCGTCCCGAAGTCATTTCGTTCGCGGGCGGGCTGCCCGCGCCGGCCAGCTTCCCGGCCGAGGAAATGCGCGCCGCCGCCGACCGCATCCTGCGCGACGATCCCTCGGGCGCCCTCCAGTACAGCGCGACCGAAGGCTATATGCCGCTGCGCGAATGGGTCGCCGCGCGCCACTCGGTAGGCGGCGTGAAAGTGCGTCCCTCGCAGGTGCTCATCACCACGGGTTCGCAGCAGGCGCTCGACCTGATCGGCAAGGTACTGGTCTCGCCCGACAGCCCCGTGCTCGTCGAGACGCCCACCTACCTCGGCGCGCTGCAGTCGTTCTCGCTTTACGAGCCGAAGTACGTCCAGGTTCCGACCGACGAGAAGGGCCTCGTGCCCGAGGGCCTCACGCCCGAACTCACGGCCGGCGCGCGCCTGCTCTACGCGATCCCGAACTTCCAGAACCCCACGGGCCGCCGCCTGCCGCTCGAGCGCCGCCAGGCGCTCGCGGAGTTCGCGAAGCACTCGCCCTTCCCCGTGATCGAAGACGACCCCTACGGCGCGCTGCTCTACGCGGGCGAGCCGCTGCCGACGGTGCACTCGCTCGCGCCCGAGCATGTCGTGCATCTGGGCTCGTTCTCGAAGATCCTGGCCCCGGGCCTGCGCGTGGGCTACATCATTGCGCCCGAAGACCTGCACTTCAAGCTCGTGCAGGCCAAGCAGGCCACCGACCTGCACACGCCGAGCTTCACGCAGCGCATCGTCTACGAGGTGGTGAAGGACGGCTTCCTCGACACGCACATCCCGAAGGTGCGCGCACTCTATCGCGACCAGTGCGAGGCGATGCTCGACTCGCTCAAGCGCAACATGCCCGAAGGCGTGAGCTGGAACCGCCCCGAAGGCGGCATGTTCATCTGGGTGACGCTACCCTCGAACATCGACAGCATGAAGCTGCTGGCCGAAGCCGTCGCGCAGAACGTGGCCTTCGTGCCCGGCGCGCCGTTCTTCGCCGACGAGCCGCAACACAACAAGCTGCGCCTGTCGTTCGTCACGGTGCCGCCCGCGAAGATCGAAGAAGGCGTCGCAAAGATCGCGGCCCTGATCCGCGCGCACGCCTGACGCATGCCTGGACACGCCTGGCGCAACGCCAGGCTTTATCCGACTCAACACCCGAACGAGGAATCCTGACCATGGCTGACATCAACATCTACGACCGTCTCGAACAGCTCGGCATCACCCTGCCCCAGGCAGGCGCGCCCGCCGCGGCCTACGTGATGAGCGCCCAGAGCGGCAACACGGTGTACCTGTCGGGTCACATCGCGAAGAAGGACGGCAAGGTGTGGGCCGGCAAGTTGGGCGAGTCGCTCACGACCGAGGAAGGCAAGGCCGCCGCGCGCTCGATCGCGATCGACCTGCTCGCCACGCTGCACGCCCACACGGGCGACCTCAACAAGGTCAAGCGCGTGGTCAAGCTCATGAGCCTCGTGAACTCGACGCTCACCTTCACCGAACAGCACGTCGTCACGAATGGCGCTTCGGAGCTGATCGCCGACGTATTCGGCGAGAAGGGCAAGCACGCACGCTCGGCCTTCGGCGTCGCGCAGATTCCGCTTGGCGCATGCGTCGAGATCGAGCTGATCGCCGAAGTCGAGTAAGCAACATCAGCGAGCTTTGATAAGGTGCGCGGACCTGCATCGAGGTCCGCGCACTGGCTCGCATTTTTCTGTTGTGCGTTCGCGCAACCCGGCGCGCCTCTTGCGTCGCCCCCCTTCCACGATCGTCCCGCCATGACCCAGCCCAGCGTCCGCTTCAAACAGGTCGACGTCTTCACGTCGGTACCCTTCAAGGGCAACCCGCTCGCCGTGGTGTTCGACGCCGAAAGCTTGAGCGGCGATGAGATGCAGGCCATCGCGCGCTGGACGAATCTCTCGGAAACCAGCTTCCTGCTCGCCCCCACCGACGCACGCGCCGACTACCGCGTGCGCATCTTCACGACCAAGGGCGAGCTGCCCTTCGCGGGCCATCCGACACTCGGCACGGCGCACGCGTTCCTTGAAAGCGGCCGCACGCCGAAGACGCCTGGCCGCCTCGTGCAGGAATGCGGCGCCGGTCTCATCGATCTGGCCGCCGCAGAGAACGGCGCATGGGCCTTCGCCGCGCCGCCCGCGCGCGTGACGCCGCTCGCCGCCGCGCAGTTCGACGCATTGCGCGCGGCGCTGCGCCCGGACGCCATCGACTTCACGGCCGCGCCCTGCGGCGTCGACAACGGCGCGCCATGGCTCGTCGTGCGCCTCGCGTCGGCGCAAGCGGTGCTCGCGCTCGACGTCGACTACGAGGAGATCGAAGCGGTTGCCGCGAGCGTAGGCGCACACGGCGTGGCCGCCTACGGCCCGCATGAGGCCGATGGTCCCGCAACCTTCGAAGTGCGCTGCCTCATGACCGGCCTGGGCAAGGGCGAAGACCCCGTCACCGGCAGCGCAAACGCCGCCATCGCCATGCTGCTCGAACAGCAGAACCGGCGTCCGGGCGCGCGCTATACCGTGCGTCAAGGCACGGCGCTCGGGCGCGACGGGCGCGTGCGCGTCGAATATGACGATGCGGCGAAACAGATCTGGATTGGCGGCCATTCGGTGACGGTCGTCGACGGGACCTGCCGGCTCGGCTAAGCGCCCCGCGCCTCATGCACGGTGCATAGGTGCGATGCACCGCCTCGCACCTATGCACCGCACATGGGCATCACGTGCGTGTTGAGGCGACCCTCGCGTATACCCGAGGGACCACAGCTTCCTTAATCATTCCCCAACCAGTAATATCGAAACATTGGACGCATGCCGCGTCCGGCGTTCATTGCTCGCGCGCAATGCGCGTATTCCCCTGCCAATCCGTTATTCATGCCGCCGATTCAACCGAGCGCATCATTGCCGTTCTGGCCGCCGCATCCGCGGTGTGAGCTCACGCGCCTACGGCGGCCGCGATGAGCACCAACCGGGGTCCGTTCTCGCGCGATTCGAACATGCGCAACGCGCCCGGCCCGGCATACACGCGTCCGCGCGCGCTGCTCGCCATTCCGCTGCTCGGCGTTCTGGTGCTCGTGCTGCTGTGGGCGGTCATCTTCACGCGTCTGTCGGTCGAGAAGGAAGCGACCCTGCGCGAAGCCACGGCCTCGGCGGCGATCCTCTCGGCGGCGCTCGAACAGCACACCGTCAAGGCGATCCACCAGGTCGACCAGATCACGCGCTTCGTGAAGTACGAGTTCGAAAAATCGCCGGGCCGCTTCGATCTCGGGAGCACGGTCGAAAAGGGAGTCGTGCAGAGCGACTCGCTCGTGCAGGTGTCGATCATCGACGAGCACGGCACGCTCGTCGCCAACACGGCCGACCCGAATCCCAAGCCCATCGACCTCTCGGACCGCGAGCACTTCAAGGTGCACGAACACGAGAACGACGACCAGCTCTATATCAGCAAGCCGGTGCTCGGCCGCGTGTCCGGCCACTGGACCCTGCAGATGACGCGCCGCCTCAATCACCCGGACGGCTCGTTCGCGGGCGTGGTGGTGGTCTCGGAAGACCCGAGCTACTTCACGAGCGACTTCTACAACAACGCCGCGATCGGCCGTGACGGCGTGATCGCCGTGATCTCGGACAGCGGCGCCGTGCTCGCGCGCCGCACGGGCAGCGCCGAGCGCGCGAACGGCACGTTCTCCGCGAGCGGCGTGTATCCCATTTCCGAGCATGTGTCGGGCACCTACGTCGACCCGATCGATCACGTCACGCGCATCGTCTCGTACCGCCATATCGATGGCTATCCGCTCGCCGTGCTGGTCGGTCTCTCGCAGACCGAGGAATTCGCCGACTACAACCACACACGCGACGTCTACCTGATGATGGCGACGTTCATCTCGCTCGCCATGCTCTCGTTCTTCGCTGTGGCCACGGGACTGATCGGCAAGCTGCTCGGGCGCGAGCGCGAGATGTCGCAACTCGTGCAGTACGACCTGCTCACGGGCCTGCCCAACCGCTACGCCACGCTGCAGCGTCTGCGCCATGAAGTCTCGCAGCCGGGCAACCTCGGGCGGCTCGCCATCCTCTTCATCGACCTCGACAACTTCAAGACGGTCAACGACACGCTCGGCCACAACGCAGGCGACATCGTGCTGCAAATGAGCGCCGCGCGCCTCGCCGACGCCGTAGGCGGCGCGGGCACGCTCGCGCGCATCGGCGGCGACGAGTTCGTGGTGATCGTGAAGGGCGACGACATCGAAAAACGCGCCATCGCGCTCGCCGAGGCCACCAATGCCGCGTTCACGCATCCGTTCGACGTGCGCGGCAGCGCCTTCGTGCTGCACGCGAGCACGGGCATCGCGCTCTTCGCGGTCGCGCACGAAAGCGAAATCGATCTGCTCAAGAAGGCCGACCTCGCGATGTACGCCGCCAAGGAGGCCGGGCGCAACTGCTTTCGCTTCTACTCGCCGCAGCTCGCCCACCGCGCCGACCACCTGATGAAGTGGGAGCAGCAGCTGCGCGTCGCGCTCGCCGAGGACCAGCTCTTCCTCGCCTACCAGCCGAAGATCGATCTGCGCCGGCGCTGCATCACGGGCTTCGAGGCTCTGGTGCGCTGGAACCACCCGCAATACGGGCTCATTCCTGCAGGCGAATTCATTCCCGTGGCCGAATCCACGGGCCTCATCGTGCCGGTAGGCGACTTCGTGATCCGCACCGCGTGCGCGCAGCTCGCGCAGTGGCAACAGCAGGGCTACGAGTCGCTCACGCTCGCCATCAACATCTCGGCGGTGCAGTTCTGGCGCGGCGACCTGTACGAGACCGTGGCGCGCGCAATCGAAGAGACCGGCATTGCCGCGCACCGGCTCGAACTCGAGATCACCGAAACCGCGATGATGGAGTACCCCGAGCTGGTATCGGAGAAGATCTTCGCGTTGAAGCGCCTTGGCGTGCGCGTCGCGCTCGACGACTTCGGCACCGGCTATTCGTCGCTCTCCTACCTGAACCGCTTCGCCGTCGACACGCTCAAGGTCGACCGCTCGTTCGTGCAGGCCATTCCCGCGGACCGCAGCGTGTGCGTGATGGTCTCGGCGATCGTCAATCTCGCGCGCTCGCTCGGGCTCACGGTGGTCGTCGAGGGCACCGAAACCGAAGAGCAGATCGCGTGGCTCTCCGCGCTCGGCCCGATCGAGGCTCAGGGCTTCCTGTTCTCGCGCCCCGTGCCCGTGGAAGGCGTGGCCGCGCTGATCGAACGCTTCGGCGTGTGCAGCGCGACGCCGCCGGCGGCCACGCAAGCCGCACGCGAAGATCGCCGCAACGAGCGCCTGAGCGACACGCCGCAATCGCGCTAACGCCTGGCCATTGCGCAGGTTGCGGATTTTCCACACGTTTTCCAGTGACCTGCGCGAACGGCGTGCCTTCGCGCACAGACCCGCACGGACCTCCGCACGCATGATGCAGCCATGCAAACCCGCACCGACGAAGCGATCGCGGCGCCAATCCGCGACCATCACGAACCGCTCTTGACGCTCTTTCGCGTCGTGCTGACCGTGTCCGCGGTCTCATGGGGCGGCCTCGCGCTCATGGCGCAACTCGAGCAGCACTACGTGGAGCGCGAAGCGCGGCTCACCCAAACGGCGTTCTCGGATCTGATCGCGCTCGCCTGGATGGTGCCAGGGCCGGTGGGCTGCAACGTCGCGGTGCAACTCGGCCACGCGCTGCGCGGACGCGCGGGCGCCTGGGTCGCGGGCGTGGCGAGCGTGCTGCCCTTCTTCGCGCTGATGACGCTGTTCGCCATTTTCTACCGCACGCCGCTCGTGCATGCGGTCGCCTCGCGCACGCTGCTCGACCATTTCAGCGTGGTGCTCGCCATGCTGATCGGCGTGACCTGGTATCGGCAAACGCGTGCGCTCGTGCGCGGCCCGCTCGAATGGGGCGTGGCGCTCGCGGCCTGCGCGGCCCTCGCGCTCGCGGCGAGCGGCGCGGCCTACGTGGCGATTCTGCTCGCCGCATTTGCCGCGGGCTGGCTCGCGAGCCCCGTGCCTTCGCAGCGGCTCGAATTGCGCGTGACGCGGCGCGACCTGCAGTTGCTCGCCGCGCTTGCCGCGCTGATCGTCGTGTTCGCGCTGCCGCTGCCGCATCGGCTCGACTCGGCGCTGCTCTGGCCGCGTCTCGCAGGCGCAGGCATGACGCTGTTCGGCGGCGGCTTTTCGGCGCTGCCCGTGTTGAAAACGCTGTTCGTCACGCCCGCGGTCGGCATCACCAACGACGACTTCACGCTGGCGTTCACGCTCTCACCGCTGTCGCCCGGGCCGCTCCTGAACGTGGTGCCCTTCTTCGGCTATCTCGTCGATGGCTGGGTCGGCGCGCTCGTCGCCACACTCGCGCTGTTCGTGCCGTCGGGCTGCCTCGTCGTCCTTGCGCGGCGGCACCTGCACCGCATGAAGGCGAACCCGCGCTTCGAGCACGCCATGCGCGTGCTGCGCGCCGCGACCACCGCGTTTCTCGCGATCGCCGTCTGGCACATCGCGCGGCACGTGCCGCTGCATCCGCCGTATCTGCTGACGGCCGTCTTCTCGGCGATGTGCTTCGGCAAGCTCAAGCTCCCCGCTTACGCGGTCTACGCGACGGTAGGACTCGCGTGCGGGGCGTGGCTGCTGCTCGCCTGACGCGCGCGTTCACGCGCCGATCAGCGCGCTCCCGTAAAACCGCCGAAGAACGCGCGCGCGTTGTCTTCGAGGCTTGCGAGGTGATAGCCGCCTTCCTGCACGATCACCGAAGGCAGGCCGAGCGCGCCGATCGCCGTGCCGAGCCGGCCAAAGCCCTCAGTGGTCACGGCGACTTTCGACTGCGGATCGTCCTTGTAGATGTCGAAGCCGAGCGCAAGCACGAGCGCGTCCGGCTCGAAGCGCTTGAGCACGCGCAGCGCCGCTTCCACGCGCTCGAAGAAGTCGGCTTCGGATGCGCCATGCGGCATCGGCAGATTGACGTTGTAGCCCTCGCCTGGACCGTTGCCGCGCTCTTCCTCGTAGCCCGCGACCACGGGATAGAAGTTGGTCGGATCGCCGTGGATCGAAATGTAGAGCACGTCGCTGCGGCCGTAGAAGATCTCCTGGACGCCCTGGCCGTGGTGCATGTCGGTGTCGAGGATCGCCACGCGCTTGAAGTGGCTGCGCAGCGACTGCGCCGCGATGGCCGCGTTGTTCAGATAGCAGAAACCTCCCGCCGCGTCAGCACGGGCATGATGGCCGGGCGGACGCGAGAGCGCGTACGACTCGCGCGCGCCCTCGTTCACGCACGCCGCCGCCGCCAACGCGCTTTGCGCCGACCAGTAGGCCGCACGCCAGGTGTTCGCGCCAATGGGACAGCTACCATCCGCGAGATAGCGCGCCGCCTGTGCGAGCACGCCGCGCAGCGGATTCGGCTCGCGCACGTAGATGTTCGACATCACCTCTTCGCCCCAATCTTCGGGCACGCGCTTCCATTCGGTGTGCGCTTCTTCGAGAAAGCGCAGATAGTTCATGTCGTGCACGGCGGCGATGGGCGCAGTGCCGAAGTCGGCGGGCGCCTGCACGTCGAAGCCAAGCGAGCGCGCCGCGGCAACGAGATGCTCGGCGCGCTGCGGCACTTCCTGCGGCTCACGCAACTGGCCGCGCGAGAAATAGCCGCGCGGATGATGCAGCAGCTGATCGGGGTGAAACCAGGTTTTCATGTTCAGTTCTCCTTCTATTTCTTTTACGCGTCGGCGTCGGCGGCAACGGCCAGGCGCACGCCCGCGCGCGCCGCGACCGCGTTGAGCAGCACGTTCGCGCCGGCGGTGACGTCTGCCGGCAACGCGTCCTCAGCTTCGTTGTGCGACAGACCGTCCACGCAGGGAATGAACACCATCGCACTCGGGCAGTAGCGCGCGAGGTGGATCGCGTCGTGGCCCGCCCCGCTCACGATACGCTCGTGCGGATAACCGAAGCGCGCCGTTGCCTGCGCGACCAGTTCGACGCACTGCGCGTCGAACGGCGTGGCGGCGCTCGTCCAGCAATGTGCGATCTGCACGTCGAGGCCGCGCGCCGCGGCCACGTCCGCGCATAGCGCGCGCAAATCGCGCTCCATCGCATCGAGTTGCGCATCGTCGGGATGGCGCAGATCGACGGTGAACGTCAGGTTCGCCGCGATCGTGTTGCGCGACGCGTTCGCGATCTGCGCCTGGCCGATCGTCACGAGACCAAGCGGTGCGTAGCGCGCCATCGTGCGTTCGATCTCGAGCGACATCTGCGCCGCGCCGAACCACGCATCCTTGCGATAGCGCATCGGCGTCGTGCCCGCGTGCGCAGCCACGCCCGTTACGTTTACGTCGAACCAGCGGATTGCCTGGCCGCCCGTCACGACGCCGATGGTCGTGCCGTTCGCCTCCAGAATCGGGCCCTGCTCGATATGGGCTTCGAAGTAGGCGTCGACGGCCACGCCTTGCACGGCACGCGCGCCGCGCGCGCCGCATGCGTCGAGCGCGGCGCCGAGAGTCACGCCTTCGGCGTCCGTGCGCGCGAGGGCGTCTGCGAGCGTCATCGCGCCCGCGAACACCGCCGAGCCCAGCATCGCCGGCGTGAAGCGCGCGCCCTCCTCGTTGGTCCACGAGCAGATCTCGATCGGCTTCACGGTGCGCGCACCCGCGTCGTTGAGCGCGCGCACGACTTCGAGCGCGGCGAGCACGCCGTATACGCCGTCGAAGCGGCCGCCTTCGGGCTGCGTGTCGAGATGGCTGCCCATCAGCACGGGCGCGGCCTGCGCGTCGTCGCCTTCGCGGCGCGCGAACAGGTTCCCCACTTCGTCGGTCCACACCGTCATGCCCGCCTCGCGGCACCAGCGCGCGAACAGCTCACGGCCGCGCTGGTCTTCCTCGGTGAGCGCGAGGCGGCGCACGCCGCCGCCCGCCGTCGCGCCAATACGCGCCATCTCCATGAGGCTCGCCCACAGGCGCGGCCCGTCGATCTGCAAAAGGTCTTTCATCGGTCCATCCATTTCAGTCGAACTAGTCATTCCACGTGCACAACATCAGCGCGTGCTCAGCGCCTCGGCGGCGGCCGCCTCGTCATGCGCATGCTGGTGGCGGCGCGCGTCGAGCGCGACGATGCACAGCAGCGAGACGCCCGCGAGGCACGTATAGAACACGGCGAGCGGCCACCACTGCCCCACATAGCGATGCGCGAGCCACGTACCGACGAGCGGCGTGAGCCCGCCCGCGATCGCGCCGCACACCTGGTAAGAGAGCGAAATCGCGGAGTAGCGCACGCGCGTGGGGAACACGCCGGAGACGAAGCCTGCGATCACCGAATAGAAGCTCGCCATGCAGACCACGGCGATCGCGATGCCGATCACCATCGGTACGACCTTGCCGCTTTGCACGAGCACGAACATCGGATACGGCGAGAGCATCGCAGCGAGCGCCGCGCACTTGAGGAAGCGCGCGCCGCCCATGCGTTCGGCGAGCCACGCGGCGAGCGGCTGCACGAGGAACTGGATGATCGCGACCGCGAACAGACAGTCGAGAATGAGCGAGCGCGTGATGCCGACGTACTGCGTGGTGTAGGCGATCATGAACGTGTTGGTAAAGTACACGCCCGCAATGCCGATGGTATTCGCGCCGATGCACAGCAGCACGAGGCCCCACGACGAGCGGAACACTTCGGCGACGGGCAGCTTGAGCGTGCGGCGCTGGTCCTTGAGCTTCTCGAACTCGGGCGACTCG
Organism: Paraburkholderia sp. CNPSo 3076; assembly: GCF_026343935.1. NCBI lineage: Bacteria > Pseudomonadati > Pseudomonadota > Betaproteobacteria > Burkholderiales > Burkholderiaceae > Paraburkholderia > Paraburkholderia sp. CNPSo 3076. The sequence continues at coordinate 148,448 of NZ_JAPMAL010000017.1, forward strand.
TTCACGCCGAGCCGGATCATGATGCCGACCACGAGCAGCACCGCCGAAACGAGAAACGGCAGACGCCAGCCCCAGGAAAGAAAGTCCGCCTTGTCGAGCGACGTGACCGTGCGGAACGCGAGCAGCGAGAGAATCAGGCCCGCAGGCGAACCCAGCTGCGCGAACGAGGCGAAGAACGTGCGGCGGCCTTCGGGCGCGTGCTCGCCCGCCATCAGCACCGCGCCGCCCCACTCGCCGCCCACGGCGATGCCCTGCACCACGCGCAGCAGCACGAGCAGCACCGGTGCGAGCATCCCCACGCTCGCATACGAAGGCAGCAGGCCGACGCAGACGGTCGCGACGCCCATCATCATCAGCGTGGTCATGAGCGCTTTCTTGCGGCCGATGCGGTCCCCAAGATGGCCGAAGATCAGGCCGCCGAGCGGGCGCGCGAAGAACCCGACGGCGAAGGTCGCGAACGACGCCATCGTGCTCACGAAGGGGTCTTCAGAAGGGAAATACAGTTCGCCGAAAACGAGCGCGGCGGCCGTGGCATAAATGTAGAAGTCGTACCACTCGATCATCGTGCCGATGAACGCCGCGGCGGCGGCGCGCACCGGTTGCCGGGTGCTGGACTGCGGGTTAGCCATGCGTCGGTCTCCTTCAGGCGCGTTTGGGATGAATTTGTGTTGCATGCACGCTTTATCGCTAGCCACAAATCATTAGTCAAATTTCGCGTTATTATTCGGCGCATAAATTCAACTAATACCCTTGGCGCACCACCGCGCCGGGAGACCGCCCATGCGCGCCGACACCACCCGCTTTCTCAACGACCGTCTCGACTGGAACCTGCTGCGCACCTATCTCGCGATCATGCAGGAGCGCAGCCTGAGCCGCGCCGCCGCGCGCCTGTACGTCACGCAGCCGGCCGTGAGCCAGGCGCTCAAGCGGCTCGAAGACGCGCTCGGCCGCAAGCTGATCGAGCGCCGCGGCGCGCAGTTCGTGCCGACCGAGGCCGGCGAGGAGGTCTATCGCATTGCCAGCGACATCTACGGGACGATTTCGCAGCTCGAAACCGGGCTAGACGAACGCACCGCCGACATTACCGGCTCGATCCGCCTGCTCACGGTGAGCCGCATCGAGTCGCGCGTGTACGACGAATTTCTCGCGGAATTCCACACGGCCTACCCGCGCATCGATCTGCAGATCGAAGTGATGCGCTCGTCGGACATCATCTCGTCGCTGCTGCAGAAAACGGCGACCGCAGGCTTGAGCCTGTGCCGCACGCCCATCGACAAGCTGGACATGCGCTGCTTTCTGCGCCAGCGCTACGCGATGTTCTGCGGCCGGCATCACCGGCTCTTCGGGCTCTCGCAGTTGACGATGGACGACCTGCTCGCGGAGAATTTCGTCTCCTTCACGAGCGACCAGATTGGCGACAGCCTTTCGCCGCTCACGGTGTTTCGCGACCAGCGCGGCTTCACGGGGCGGATCGTGGCGTCGTCACCGAGTCTGGACGAGGTGCGGCGACTGATCTTTGCGGGCTACGGCATTGGCTGCCTGCCCGAGCATACGGTGCGGGATGATCTGGCGCGGCAGCGCCTGTGGCGGCTGCCGCCGGAGGAAGGGCTCGTGGACGTCGATATCCACTTGCTGTGGCATCGCGACCGCAAGCGCAATGCGGCCGAAGAAGCATTCTTCGACGCGATGGAGCGCTGCATGCAGCGCCATGCGCTCGCGGAGCGCCTGTAGTACCGCTGGCGCGGCCGCGAACGTTGCAGGAGAAACGATTAGAACCCGCGTGCGAGCACCGCAACGCCGATCGTCACGATACCCAGCACGAGGTTGATGACGACGAGGCGGCGCACGGTGCCCACGGCGCGCGCGCCGTCGGGCCACTTCTGCGCCTGCACGGCGCGGCGGATGCGCGGAAACACGGCGAAGCGGATGTGGCCGAAGATCAGCATCATCAGCACGCCCAGGCCCGCCATGGCATGCAGTTGCCAGGTGGCATGCTCGCCGCCGAACTGCATGAGCAGGAAGCCGCCGGTCAGCAGGATCACGATCACCGAGACGCCCACCCAGTTGAAGAAGCGGCCGAACACCGATTCGATGAGCGGCAGGCGCAACTGCGGAGACAGGTCTTCGAGCGCCGGGCGCAGACAGAAATGCGCGAAGATCATGCCGCCCACCCAGACGGCGACGCCCAGCAGATGCAGAAAGAGCGCGACTGCGATCGCGTGGCCCATGCTTGAATTCCCTCGTAACGTGTCATTATCGGCGGCATGTCGACGGGAGTGAGTGCAACGCACGAACTCCCGTCCCATGCCTTTGCGCGGCATTATTCCATGCCGCGCCGCGATTCGCGCCGGATATGTGTCGGCCGGAGTTGGTGCTTTTGCACTTTGCGATCCGGAGTTAGCGCTTCAGCGCTTACTCCGGCCCCATGCAAAGCCCCGTTTACCGCGGCAACACCGGACGCATCTCCGTCACGACCTTGAGCTTCGAGTCCGGCGCGCGGCCCTTGCGTGCGCGCTTGCCGATCTGCGGGGCCAGCACCGCGCCCGCCATCAGGTCCTCGGCCGCCTTGCCGCCGCGGCCCGTGCCCACGAGCACGACGCCCGCCGCGCTGATCGCGAGCGCCTGCACGAGCTTCTCATTGTCGTCGAGCTGCATGAGCGTGACGCCGCGCCCGCCGCCGGAGAGCGTCTTCATCTCGTCGAGGCCGAACACCAGCAAACGACCGCTCGACGACAGACACGCCACCTGCAGCGCGTCGGGCAGCATCGGCATCGGCGCGAGCGGCACGCAGCCCTCGTCGATCGTCATGAACGCCTTGCCCGCCTTCACGCGGCTCACCATGTCGCCGATCTTCGCGATGAAGCCAAAGCCGTTGCTCGACGCCAGCAGCAATTGCTGTTCCGCATTCGCCGCGAAGTAGTGCAGCAGATGCGTGCCCGCTTCGAGTTCGATGAGCGACGTGACCGGCACGCCGTCACCGCGGCCGCCAGGCAGATTCGCAATCGACACGGAATAGACGCGGCCATTGCTGCCCCACGCGATGAGCGTGTCGGGCGTGCGGCACTGGAACGCCGCATAGAGACCGTCGCCGGCCTTGAACGTGAAGCCTTGCGTATCGAGCCCGTGGCCCTTGAGCGCACGCACCCAGCCCTTCTGCGACACGACGACCGTGACCGGCTCGTCCACCACGCGCGCTTCGAAGCTCGCACGCTTTTCCTGCTGGATCAGCGTGCGGCGATCGTCGCCGTACTGTTTCGCGTCGGCTTCGATTTCCCTCACGATGAGCCGCTTCATCGACGAGTCGTTCGCGAGCAGTTCTTCGAGCTTCGCCTTCTCGTCGCGCAGCTCCGCGAGTTCCTTCTCGATCTTGATCTTCTCGAGCCGCGCCAACTGACGCAGACGGATTTCAAGAATGTCCTCGGCCTGGCGCTCCGAGAGTCCGAAGGCGCTCATCAGCGCGCTCTTGGGCTCGTCCGACTCGCGGATGATGCGGATGACCTCGTCGATATTGAGGAAGACGATCATCCGCCCTTCGAGGATATGGATGCGGTCGTCGACCTTGGTGAGACGATGCTGCGTGCGGCGCGTGACCGTGGCGAAACGGAAACCGATCCACTCGCCCAGAATCTCGCTGATGCCCTTCTGGCGCGGCCGCCCATCGGCGCCGATCATCACGAGGTTCAGCGATGCGTTCGATTCGAGGCTCGTGTTCGCGAGCAGCGAGTTGACGAACTCGGCCTGGTCGATGCGGCTCGTCTTGGGCTCGAACACGAGGCGCACGGGCGCGTCCTTGCCCGACTCGTCGCGCACGGCGTCGAGCAGCCCGAGCATGGTCTGCTTGCTCTGCAACTGCTCGGGCGTGAGCGTCTTCTTGCCGAGCTTGAGCTTCGGGTTCGTGAGTTCCTCGATCTCTTCGAGGACCTTCTGGCCCGAGGTGTTCGGCGGCAACTCGGTCACCACGAGTTGCCACTGGCCGCGCGCGAGGTCCTCGATCTTCCAGCGCGCGCGCACCTTGAGGCTGCCGCGGCCCGACTCGTAAGCCGCCGCAATTTCCGCGTCGCTCGAAATGATCTGGCCGCCGCCCGGGAAATCGGGCCCCGGCAGCTTCTCCATGATCTCCGCGTGCGAAAGCTTCGGGTTGCGAATCATCGCTACCGCCGCAGACGCGACTTCGCGCAGGTTATGCGAAGGAATTTCCGTTGCGAGACCCACCGCGATGCCCGACGCGCCGTTGAGCAGCAGCATGGGCAGGCGCGCGGGCAGCGTCTTCGGCTCCTGGAACGAGCCGTCGTAGTTCGGCATGAAATCGACAGTGCCCATGTCGATTTCGTCGAGCAAGAGCTTCGCGATGGGCGTCAGACGCGCTTCGGTGTAGCGCATGGCCGCCGCGCCGTCGCCGTCGCGCGAGCCGAAATTGCCCTGGCCGTCGATGAGCGGGTAGCGCATCGAGAAGTCCTGGGCGAGGCGCACGAGCGCGTCGTAGGCCGACTGGTCGCCGTGCGGGTGGTACTTGCCGAGCACGTCGCCCACCACGCGCGCCGACTTCACGGGCTTGGCGTTGTCGCCGAGACCCATTTCGTTCATCGCGAAGAGAATGCGCCGCTGCACCGGCTTCTGGCCGTCGCAGACGTCGGGCAGCGCGCGGCCCTTCACCACGCTCACCGCGTAGTCGAGGTAGGCGCGTTCCGCGTAGTGGCCGAGCGTGAGCGTGTCGCCGCTCGGGGCGTCCGTCACTTCAGCAAAGAGATCGTCCATGTTTCAATCAGTCCGTAATCGTGTGTGCGCCTGCGCGTATCAGATATCCGCTTCGACTTCGTTGCCCTTCTCTTCGAGCCACGAACGGCGCGAGGCCGCTTCGCCCTTGCCCATGAGCATCGTCATGCGCGCGACCGTGGCCTCGTAGTCGAGGTCGCCGAGCGCGATGGGCGAAAGGCGCCGCGTGTCGGGGTTCATCGTCGTGTCCCAAAGCTGCTCGGCGCTCATTTCGCCCAGACCCTTGAAGCGGCTGATACTCCATTGCGTCTCGCGCACACCGTCCTTGCGCAGCTTGTCGAGGATCGCTTCGAGTTCGCCTTCGTCGAGCGCATAGAGCTTCTGCGCGGGCTTCTTGCCGCGCGCGGGCGCATCCACGCGGAACAGCGGCGGGCGCGCCACGCACACGTGACCGCGCTCGATGAGCTGCGGGAAATGCTTGAAGAAGAGCGTGAGCAGCAGCACCTGGATGTGCGAGCCATCGACGTCGGCATCGGAAAGAATGCAGATCTTGCCGTAGCGCAGATTCGAAAGATCGACGGTCTCGTCGGGGCTGTGCGGATCGACGCCGATCGCCACCGAAATATCGTGCACTTCGTTGTTCGCGAAGAGCCGGTCGCGCTCGGTCTCCCACGTGTTGAGCACCTTGCCGCGCAGCGGCAGGATGGCCTGGTACTCCTTGTCGCGCCCCATCTTCGCGGAGCCGCCAGCCGAGTCGCCCTCGACCAGGAAGAGTTCGTTGCGCGCGATGTCGGTCGATTCGCAGTCGGTGAGCTTGCCGGGCAGCACGGCCACGCCCGAGCTCTTGCGCTTCTCGACTTTCTGGCCCGCGCGCGTGCGCGCCTGCGCCTGCTTGATGACGAGATCGGCAAGCTTCTTGCCGTGCTCGACGTGCTGGTTGAGCCACAGCTCCAGAGCCGGACGCGAGAACGACGAAACGAGCTTCACGGCGTCGCGGCTGTTCAGGCGCTCCTTGATCTGCCCCTGGAACTGCGGGTCGAGCACCTTCGCCGAGAGCACGAACGAGACGCGCGCAAAGACGTCTTCGGGCAGCAGCTTCACGCCTTTCGGCTGAAGATTGTGCAATTCGACGAAGCTCTTCACGGCCTGGAAGAGACCGTCGCGCAGCCCGCTTTCGTGCGTGCCGCCCGCAGGCGTGGGGATCAGGTTCACGTACGACTCGCGCGTGAGCGAGCCTTCCTCGCACCACGCCACGACCCACGCGGCGCCCTCGCCTTCGGCGAAGGTGTCGTCGGTGGTGCGCGCGTCGGCGTAGCGCTCGCCTTCGAACAGCGGAATCAGCAGGTCGGCGCCGCCCATGCCTTCGAGCAGATAGCCGCGCAGGCCGTCTTCGTACTTCCAGCTCTGGCGCTCGCCGGTCTTCTCGATCACGAGCGTGACCTCGACGCCGGGCAGCAGCACGGCCTTCGAGCGCAACAGACGCTGCAGCTCGCCGAGCGGCAGGTTGGGCGAATCGAAATACTTGGGATCGGCCCACGCGGTCACGCGCGTGCCGGTTTTCTTATCGTCGCGCGCGACGTTGCGCGTGGTGAGCTGCCTCGTGACGTTGCCGTCCGAGAAGCCGATTTCGGCGACCTTGCCGTCGCGCCAGACGGTTACGTCGAGGCGCGTCGAAAGCGCGTTGGTGACCGAGACGCCCACGCCGTGCAGGCCGCCCGAGAAGGTATAGGCGCCGCCTGCAGCCTTGTCGAACTTGCCGCCCGCGTGCAGGCGCGTGAAGACGATTTCGACGACGGGCACCTTCTCGTCGGGGTGCAGGCCGAACGGAATGCCGCGGCCGTCGTCCTCGACGGAGACGGAATGGTCGGCGTGCAGCGTCACGGTAATGCGCTTGCCGTAGCCGCCGAGCGCTTCGTCCGAGGCGTTGTCGATGACTTCCTGGATGATGTGCAGCGGATTCTCGGTGCGCGTATACATGCCCGGCCGCTGCCGGACGGGCTCGAGGCCCTTGAGCACCTTGATCGACGCTTCGCTATAGCCAGTGTTTCCAGCGTTGGACTTCTTCGTTGACATGGTGATCCACAGGGGGTTGTCCGCGCGCTTGTCCACAGGTCCTGTGGACATCTGCGGGGAAAACGCGTTGAGCGTTCAAAAAAACCGATACGAAACAACGAGGTGAACCGGCTGCGCGCCGCGGTGGCAGGTGCGCTCGCGGCGGCGCGGTGGTTCGCGCAGTTGTTCGAATTCGCGAGGTATTGTACTGATTTGGGCCCGCACGGCAATTTGCTTGGGGGTTGGCTGGCTGAATGGATGAGTACGGTCCGCCCGTCCGCCTTAAAAAAAAGCGGCCTTCATCAGGCCGCTTTCTCTCGCATTACTTGCGCTTGCTCTCCAGCTCCTCCCACCGCTCCAGCGCAACGAGCAACTCCTCGTCGATCGCCGCATAGCGTTCAGTCAGGCGCGTGCCTTCCTGCGCGTCCTTTGCAAAGATCGACCCATCCTCGATCTTCGCGCCGATCGTCTTCTGCTCGGTCTCCAGCGCCTCGATACGCCTGGGCAGCTCCTCCAGCTCGCGCTGCTCCTTGAACGAGAGCTTCACGCTGCGCTGGGCATTGCGTCCGGCCGCGCTATCCTTGGGCGCGGCAGCCGCGGGCGCCGCTTCCTTCGGCGCGCGCGCCTCGGCAATCTCCTGCGCGCGGGCGCTCTGCGTCTGCCAGTCCGTGAAGCCGCCCACGTACTCGTGCCAGCGCCCTTCGCCCTCGGACGCGATCACCGACGTCACCACGTTGTCGAGAAACGCGCGGTCGTGGGAGACGAGCAGCACGGTGCCGTCGTAGTCGGTGAGCAACTCTTCGAGCAGTTCGAGCGTCGGGATGTCGAGGTCGTTGGTCGGTTCGTCGAGCACGAGCACGTTCGCGGGCCGCGCGAACAAACGCGCGAGCAGCAGGCGATTGCGCTCGCCGCCCGAAAGCGACTTCACGGGTGAGCGAGCCCGCTCGGGAGCGAACAGGAAGTCGCCGAGATAGCTCATCACGTGCTTCTTCGCGCCGTTGATCTCGACCCAGTCGCTGCCGGGGCTGATGGTATCGGCGAGGCTCTTTTCCATGTCGAGCTGCGCGCGCATCTGGTCGAAGTACGCGACCTGCAGGTTCGTGCCCACGCGCACCGTGCCTTCGTCGGGCTTCAACTCGCCGAGAATCAGCTTCAGCAGCGTGGTCTTGCCCGCGCCGTTCGGACCGACGAAGCCGATCTTGTCGCCGCGCATGACCGTCGACGAGAAGTTATCGACGATCGTGCGGCCGCCATAGCGCTTGGTCACGTCAGCGAGTTCAGCGACGATCTTGCCGGACTTCTCGCCTTGCGCGACGTCGAGCTTCACGTTGCCCTGCACGTTGCGGCGCTCGGCGTGCTCGTTGCGCATCTGCACGAGGCGCGCGATGCGCCCCACACTGCGCGTGCGCCGCGCTTCCACGCCCTTGCGGATCCACACTTCTTCCTGCGCGAGCAGCTTGTCGAACTTCTCGTTCTCCACGCGCTCGACTTCGAGCTGCTGCGCCTTGCGCTCCTGGTACTGCGAGAAGTTGCCCGGATACGAGAGCAGCTTGCCGCGATCGAGTTCGACGATGCGCGTGGCCACGCGGTCGAGAAACGCGCGGTCGTGGGTGATGAAGAGCAGGCTCGAACGCTGCGCCACGAGCAGTTCCTCGAGCCAGCGGATGCCGTCGAAGTCGAGGTGGTTGGTCGGTTCGTCGAGCAGCAGGATATCGGGCTGCACGACGAGCGCGCGCGCGAGCGCCACGCGTTTTTGCATACCGCCCGAGAGCGCGCCCACGCGGGCGTCGCCTTCGAGGCCGATCTGCGCGAGCGTCGTGGCCACGCGCGTGCGCCAGCTCCAGGCGTCGGCATGATCGAGCGACGATTGCAGCGTGTTCATGCGCGCGAGCAGCGCGTCGTGTTCGGCGCCTTCGGGCGTGTCCGCGAGCTGGTGCGCGACCGTGTCGTATTCGTCGAGCAGCGCGCGCACGTCGGCGAGGCCCGAGGCGACAGTGTCGAACACCGTGGCGTCGGCGTCGAAGTCGGGCTCCTGCGGCACGTAGACGGTCGAAAGACTCTGCTGGCGCGTGACGAGGCCGTCGTCGGGCCTGGCGAGATCGGCGACGATCGTGAGCAGCGACGACTTGCCCGCGCCGTTGCGGCCGATCAGCCCGACGCGCTCGCCGGCTTCGAGCGAAAAGTCCGCGTAGTCGAGCAGCGCGACGTGGCCGAACGCCAGTTGCGCGCCTGTGATGGTGTAAAGCGACATGGATGGAAAGCGATGCGTGCGGTGGACCTGAAGGGGGCATTGTACCGGGCCGCGCAGGTCGGGCCGCGCAGGTCGGGCCGCGCAGGTCGGGCCTCCGCGTTTAGCTTCCCCTTAGCGCAGCGGCACGCGCGCCGTTTTCCGGTAACATCGCGGGTCGCCCGCGCCGCCCGGCCTTCCAGATAAAGGGCCGCATGACGGGCCGCGCATCGAATCGACTAGACGAAGGACACGCTGTGAGCGAAGTAATCGAGTACAAGAGCTGGGTCTGCCTGATCTGCGGCTGGATCTACAACGAGGAAGAGGCTCTGCCCGACGAAGGCATCGCCGCCGGCACGCGCTTTGCGGAGATTCCCGACGACTGGCGCTGCCCGCTGTGCGACGTGGGCAAGGCGGAATTCGCCGTCGTCGAGTTCTGATTGCGACGACTCCACCGGAGCCAACGGGGCGTCATTTTCGCGCCCGAACACGTTTGCTATACTCTTGGCCCTGTGCCGCGAAATAGCTCGGACCCGCAAGGCCGAACCGCTTCGCGCGCCGCTCCGCGCCATGACGGGTCACTTGGGAAACATGGCGATCGAACGGAGCCATGCTCGACCTCGCGCTCCCTGTAGTTCAATGGATAGAACAAGTGCCTCCTAAGCGCTAGATGCAGGTTCGATTCCTGCCAGGGGGACCAGCCGCTCGGGCCGCGAAGGCCACGCCGCGAAGTCCGCAACCGGTTCGCAAATCCCCGTCCCGTCTCTTTCGCGCACTCGCGCACCTTCTTTGCCGAGCAGGTTTTCCATGGACATCAACAAGCAACTCGCCGCCCTCACCGCCTCCGAACTGCAGACGGCCGGAGCCAGTCAGGCCACCGCCATCGCCGTCAGCGTGCTGCTGCGCCACCTCAATTCGCCCGAACTCGCCCGCCAACTGGGCGCGGCGTTCGAGAACCACCAGGCCGTGATGCTGCAGACGCCCTGGCCCGAGCAGATGCTGAACTCGTTCGAAGCCACGCGGCGTTTCTTCGAAAGCGCGGCCCAGGTGCAAGGCGCGACGCCGCCGGTCGCCGAATAAATGGCATCGGACGAGCTAGTTAGGGGTAAGTACTGAGTTAACTCCCCCTAAAGAAGGGAAAAATAGTGCCGTAATGGCCTTCATGGACACCACTCGTCCCCTCCCCGCCGGCCATATGATGTCGACCCTCATCGACCAGGACATCGCGCACATTCGTCGCGTGATGCCGCTGTCGCTCGCCGGCGACTTCGGCGGTCCGATTCTCCCCGCGAACTACTGGCGCCAGCGGCTGCACCGCCTGCTCGACACCGGTCACGTGAACAAGGGCCAGCTGTGTGAAATCGACAGCCTGCTGCTCATCCTCGATCTGCACGAGCTGAACGTCGCCTCCGCCTCCGCGGCCCTCGCGAAGCAGGCGAACGCCGGCCCGCAACACTCCTGACTTCTCCCTGGATTCGACGCTCGCGCGTGCAGGCATTCGTCCGCGCGGCGCACGTCTGCGCACGCACATCGGGAATTCCTGGTGCCGCGGGTCGACCATCGGTCATAATGTCCGCAAAAATACCCTAACGAGGACATCCGTGCTCACGGCCGAACCGAGAGACCTGCTCCAGCAGGCACGCAAGCGTTTCACGCAACAGCAGATCGCCACACACGTCGGCCGCGACGTGAAGACCGTGCGGCGTTGGGAAAAAGGCGAAACGCCCTGCCCCGCGATGCTCGAAGCCGCACTGCGCGAGCTGCTGCAAGGTGGCGCTCACGCCAATGGCGCAGCGGCGCGCTTTCGCTTCATCGACCTGTTCGCCGGCATCGGCGGCATCCGCAAGGGTTTCGAGGCACACGGCGGAGAGTGCGTCTTCACGAGCGAGTGGAACCCGTTCTCGCGCAAGACCTATCTGGAAAACTATGGCGAGGATCATCCGTTCATCGGCGACATTACGGCCGTGGAGGCCGCCGACGTGCCCGATCACGACGTCCTGCTCGCGGGCTTTCCGTGCCAGCCGTTCTCGATCGCGGGCGTGAGCAAGAAGAACGCGCTTGGCCGTCCGCACGGCTTTGCCTGCACCACGCAGGGCACGCTGTTCTTCGACGTCGCGCGCATCATCGCCGAGAAGCGGCCCGCCGCCTTCCTGCTCGAAAACGTGAAGAACCTGGTCTCGCACGACCGCGGCCGCACGTTCGACGTGATCCTCCAGGTGCTGCGCGACGAGCTCGGCTATGACGTGCACTACCGCGTGATCGATGGAAGCCATTTCACGCCGCAGCATCGCGAACGCATCATCATCGTCGGTTTTCGCGAGCCGGCGGCGTTCTCATGGGACGCGCTCGCACTGCCGGAAGCAGGCCCGCGGCTCGCCACGATCCTGCACCGCACCGACGGCCGCGAGCCGCTGCTGCCGTGGGACGGCGAGCGCTTCGTCGATCACGGCGCGCGCCGCGTGCAGCCGAAGTACACGCTCACGCCGGGGCTCTGGGCCTATCTGCAGCAATACGCCGAGAAGCACCGCGCGGCCGGCAACGGCTTCGGCTACGGCCTCGCGTTTCCCGACAGCGTCACGCGCACGCTTTCTGCGCGCTATCACAAGGACGGCTCGGAGATCCTCGTCTATCAAGGCGAAGGATTGCGCCCGCGCCGCCTCACGCCGCGCGAGTGCGCGCGGCTGATGGGCCTGCCCGACACCTTCCGCATCCCGGTGAGCGACACCCAGGCGTACCGCCAGTTCGGCAACAGCGTGGTGATGCCGGTGATGCGCGAAGTCGCGCGCACGATGATGCCGCATCTCGATGCGTTGCTGGCCGCACAGCACGCAGCACCGCGTGCGGACGCGACGACGGTTCCCACGGTTGCGCACACAACGCGCTCCACGCGCACGACACGCACGTCGCGCGCCACGCGCAACGCGGCGACGGCCACGGCGGGAGGCCGCTGACCGGCGCGCGCCGCGGCCAACCGAAGCGAGGCGACAGACGATGGTGGACGTCGTCGATACCGCGACCCGCAGCCGGATGATGTCCGGCATACGCGGACGCAACACGAAGCCCGAAAAGCTGATCCGCAGTCTGCTGCACCGGCGCGGCTTTCGCTTTCGCCTGAACGTGCGCGAGCTGCCCGGCCGGCCCGACATCGTGCTGCCGCGACGGCGCGCCGTGGTGTTCGTCCACGGCTGCTTCTGGCACGGCCACAACTGCGCGCTCTTCAAGTGGCCACAAACGCGCCCCGAGTTCTGGCGCGAGAAGATCGCGCGCAACCGGCTGAACGACGCCAAGGCACTCGCCGCGCTCGCGGCCCAGGGCTGGCGCGTGGCGGTAGTCTGGGAATGCGCGTTGCGTGGTCCGCAGCACGATCCGCACGCGGTCGTCGAGCGGCTGGCCGCGTGGCTCGAAGACGAGTCGTCGGCCTGGTTCGAGGCGCGTTCATAACGCGCCCTCGCCAGGCATCACACGAAGCGCGACCGCAAGCCGATGCGCCGCGCATGCCAGGCTGCGAAGCTGGCCCTGCTTGAGCAGCCCGCAGTGATAAACTCGATCGACCGGCTGCGCACCCACCTTCACGCGTCACACGTGCTGGCGCAACCGTCCCACGATCCCAAGCGAAGGAGACACCCGATGGCTGATTTCCGACTTTGGTCCGATGACTTTCCCAGCAACGGTTTCATGCCGAAGGCGCAGGAGTTCGACGACCGGGCCTTCGGTGTCGACGGCGACAACGTCTCGCCCGCGCTGCAGTGGGACGAGCCGCCCGCCGACACGCAAAGCTTCGCGCTCACCGTCTACGATCCGGACGCGCCCACGGGCAGCGGCTTCTGGCACTGGGTCGTGGTGAACATTCCGCCCGACGTGCGCTCGCTCGCCCGCAACGCCGGCAAGGCCGACGGCAGCCTGCTCCCGCAGGGCGCGGTGCAGGTGCGCAACGACTACGGCACGGTCGGCTTCGGCGGCGCGGCGCCCCCGCGCGGCGACAAACCCCATCGCTACATCTTCCGCGTGCATGCGCTCAAGGCCGCGCAACTGCCCGTCACGCCAGAAACGACGAACGCGGTGGCGCGCTTCATGACGCATTTGAACGAGGTGGATTCGACCACCTACGTCGGGCTCTATGAACTGAAATAAGCCGCCAGAGAACACCAGAAAACAACATCCAGCCGGCGGCGCACGTCCATCGCGCGCCGCCCCTCCCGTCGATGCCCACGCTTTCCGAACTCTCCGCCGCTTCCGCCGCCGACATCGAAACCGGCCTGCCCTTCCCCCAGCGTTACTACGCAATCCTCGTGGTCGCGCTCGGCATCACGCTCGCCGTGCTCGACGGCGCGATCGCCAACGTCGCGTTGCCGACCATCGCGCGGCACCTTCATGCGAGCGCGGCAAGCTCGATCTGGATCGTCAACGCGTATCAGCTTTCGGTGACCATCTCGCTCTTGCCACTCGCCTCGCTCGGCGACCGCATCGGCTACAAGCGCGTGTATCTGGCCGGCATGGTGCTGTTCACCGTCGCGTCGCTCGGCTGCGCGCTGGCGACCACGCTGCCCGAACTCGCGTTCGCACGCATGGTGCAGGGCTTCGGCGGTGCGGGGATCATGAGCGTGAACACCGCGCTCGTGCGCATGATCTATCCGCGCGCGCAGCTCGGTCGCGGCGTCGCCATCAACGCGATGGTCGTCGCGATCGCGTCGGCGATCGGGCCGACGCTGGCCTCGGGCGTGCTCGCCATCGCGACGTGGCCCTGGCTCTTTGCGATCAACGTGCCGATCGGCATCGCCGCGCTCGTGCTGGGACTGCGCGCGCTGCCCGTGAACGAGCGCCATCCCGCGCCCTACGACTACTTGAGCGCCGTGCTCAACGCTATCGTGTTCGGCCTCCTGATCTTTGCCGTCGACGGTCTCGGCCATGGCGAGAGCAATCGCCTCGTCGCGCTCGAATTCGTGCTCGCGATCGTGATCGGCTGGTTCTTCGTGCGCCGCCAGCTCACGCAGGCCGCTCCGCTCCTGCCCGTCGATCTGCTCGCCAACCCCGTGTTCGCGCTGTCGATCAGCACCTCGGTCTGCTCGTTCTGCGCGCAAATGCTCGCGTTCGTCGCGCTGCCCTTCATGCTGCAGGAGACCTTCGGTTTCTCGCAGGTCGACACGGGCCTCCTCATGACGCCGTGGCCGCTCGTCATCGTCGGCGCCGCACCGCTCTCCGGCGCGCTCTCCGACCGCTATCCAGCGGGCATGCTCGGCGGCATCGGACTCGCGCTCTTCGCGCTCGGCCTGCTCTCGCTCGCCACGCTCGGCGCGCATCCCACGGTGTTCGATATTTGCTGGCGCATGGCCTTGTGCGGCGTGGGCTTCGGCGTGTTCCAGTCGCCCAACAACCGGCAGATCCTTTCCTCCGCGCCACGCGAGCGCAGCGGCGGCGCGAGCGGCATGCTCGGCACCGCGCGCCTCACCGGGCAGACGCTCGGCGCGGCGCTCGTGGCGCTGATCTTCGGCGTTGCACCGCAACAAGGACCGATCACGGCGCTCTACGTGGCGACGGCCTTCGCCGCCGTCGCGGCAGTGGTGAGCCTGCTGCGCCTGATGCCGGGCACCGCGGCGCACACGCCGGGCTAAGAGCGGCCTAACCCTGCGCGTGCGCAGGCACTAACATGAATTCAGGGCGAGCCGCATTCGCGGCCGCGCCCGGCGAGTCAACCTGCCGAACCCGGCAAAGGGGGCTTCCCATGTCACTGATCGTCGCTGGTCGGTTCACGACCTTTCCCGCCGCCGAAGCCGCCGCCGAAAAGCTGTATGCGGGCGGCTTCCTCGAAGAAGACGTCAACCTGTTCTTCGTCAATCCGCGCGGCCAGCATGCGCGCCATGGCGTCCAGGGGACAACCATGGGCGCGCCGCCCACGGTCGCCGCAGTGCACCCGCATCACACCCGCAATATCACCGCAGGCGCCGTGGCGGGCGCCGTGGCGGGCGTGGTGATTTTCAGCGCGTTCTCGGCGGCGCTGCCTTCGGTCGTGATCGCGGCCGGCGTGGGCGCCTGGATCGGCGCGCGCATCGGCGCGAGCGTGGGGGCGAAAGCCGCTGCGCAGCAAATGTCGGCCCACCACGAGAGGGTGCATCGCGAGACGCGCAGCGACGGCGTGCTGCTCTCGGTGCATGTCTGCTACGAGAACCAGGATCTCGCCGCGCAGTTGCTGCGCGACGGTGGCGCCGCCGATATCGAGTGCGCGTCGGGCCAATGGCACGACGGACACTGGGCCGATTTCGATCCGACCCGCCCGCCGATGCCGTTCGCCGCGCCAAGCGGCCAGCGGATCTGAGCGCGCGCCGCGCCGCGTATCGCCGCGTGCCGATCACGCGGATGCAAAAAAACGCGGCGGCCCGAAGGCCGCCGCGTGGATCCATTTGCGTCGAGAGAACGTTAGACGGCCAGGGACGGCACGCACGCCGCCTCGCCTCTCACCCATGCCTCGCTACGCGCGCGCGGCACCCTGCGCCTGTTCGGGCGCGGGCGTCTGCATCGAAGCTTTCCCCGCCGGCGCGGCGTTGCGCGCCCTGGCCGTGACCGAAGCCGCCGTCGCGACGCTGCGCAGATCGGCGAGGAACGTATCGCGCCACACCGAAAGATTGTTCTCGCGCAGCGACACCATCATGTCGTTGTAGCGCGAGACGCGCTCGGCGTGCGGCATGGAGAGCGCGCGCTCCAGGGCCTCGGCCGTCTGGTTCAGGTCGTAGGGATTCACGATCAGCGCACCGGGCATTTGCTCCGCCGCGCCCGCGAACTGCGAAAGCACCAGTACGCCGGGATCGTCGGGATTCTGCGAAGCCACGTATTCCTTCGCCACGAGGTTCATGCCGTCGCGCAGCGGCGCCACGTAACCCACCTGCGCCTCGCGGAATAGCGCCATCAGCAGGTTGCGCTCGTACTTGCGGTTCAGGTACTGGATCGGTGTCCAGTCGAGCTGCGCGAAACGGCCGTTGATGCGGCCCGCCTCGCCTTCGAGATTGCGGCGAATCGTCTGGTAGGTCTGCACGTCGGAGCGCGTTGGCGGCGCGATCTGCAGGAGCGAGACACGGCCATGCCAGCCCGGCCCGTTTTGCAGCAGGCGCTCGAACGCCTGGAAGCGCTCGGCGAGCCCCTTCGAATAATCGAGCCGGTCCACGCTCATGATCAGCTTGCGTCCGCGCATGGCGTCGCGCAGGCTGCGCACGGCCTTGCGGTCGGAGAACTGCGACGAGGCCTTGGCAATGGCGTCCGGATAGATGCCGATGGGGTACGCCCCGACCTTCAGGAAGCGGTCCCACGCGTGGACCATGCCGTCGTCGCTCGCCGTGCCATGGCCGCCGCGCTCGACGTAGTCGAGAAACGCCTGGCGATCGGCGCCGGTCTGGAAGCCGACCACGTCGTAGTGGCACATGAACTTCATGAGTTCTTCGTGCGGCGGCACCGAGCGCATGACTTCGGGCACCGGCAGCGGAATGTGCAGGAAGAAGCCAATTGGGTTCTTCACCCCGAGATCGCGCAGGCAGCGCGCGAACGGAATCAGGTGATAGTCATGCACCCAGATGATGTCGTCGGGCTCGATGAGCGGCTGCAACTGGCGCGCGAGCGACACGTTCACGCGCAGGTAGCCGCCGTACTCCTGGCGCTCGTAGCGCGCGAGGTCGTTGCGGTAGTGGAACGTCGGCCAGAGCGTCGTATTCGAGAAGCCCTTGTAGTACTGGTCATAGTCACGCCGGGTGAGACCCACTGTCGCGTAGGTGACGCTGCCCTGCTGCTCGATGACCGGTGCGCACGGCTCCGCGACGGTCTCGCCGCTCCACCCGAACCACACACCGCCGGTTTCCTTGAGCGCGTCCAATACGCCGACTGCGAGTCCGCCCGCTGCGGGACGGCCCTCCTGGGTCGGCGCAACGCGATTCGATACCACGATCAGTCTGCCCATTGCGGCTCTACCTCCTGTTTCGTTGGGTCCGAAGATGATGCTTCGGGTACGTACGCAAGACGCGTGCCGGTTCGGCAGGGTCTGGAGCAAAAATCGTTTCTCACAACCGACCGCGCGAGCAAATTCCGCGCGGCAAGCACGCAAGTGCGGAATACCCCGGTGATCTGTCAGGCCAGGAAACCGGCCTGCACACAGCGCGCGGCGAACGGCGGTTCGAAGCGGATCAGGCGTCCTGTTCCGAGCCGAGATCGCGCTGGTACTCGATGCCCTCAGCCCGCGCCCCGCCTTGGTTGTGCTCGCCGTCGGGCGGCACGCCAGGCGCCGCGCGATTCTGGCCTGCGGGGTCCGGCGCGTCCGACTGTTGCGAACTGCTTTTCTCTTGCGAATCGCGCGGGCCACGCTTGCCCGTGTAACGTGCGGAGCGGCGCAAGGCAGGATGTCTCATGTCGATGCCTCCAGCGGGAAGGCGGCCACGCGGCCGTGGCGCTTTTCAATAGTCTAGGGTTCGCCGCGTGAATTCGCCGGTAAAAATGGTGGAGCCTTTGTAACTAGTACATAAAAACCGTCAGGGTCAGCTGATGGCTTCGGCGGGCCGTGCGAGCAGACGCTCACGTGGCGGGCAATGCGCCACGCGAACGATGAAATCGAGAGGAGACCGAAGGGTCGAATCGGAGTCGCGCGTGCGGCACTTCACCCGGTGGCTCTGGCGGATCGCCGATGGGCGGCACATCGGGCTCGCCGGGCTGATCCGGCGGCGGTTCGTCGGGCTGCGGGGTATGCGCGAGCCAGGGCTTCGCGCGGACGGCATCACTGGATTTGCAGCTCGGCATCTTTCGCTCCTCATGATGGACGCGAAACTCACACTGCAAGCGTCGTACCGCCCGTGCGAGCGCACCATGCAGACGCGCTCGCGGATGCTGCTCAGACGCCGGCTACGCGCGCGGGCGCGTCGCCCTTGCCGGCGCTTTCGTTGCCGTACTCCACAAGACGGTTATAGAGCGTCTTCAGGCTGATGCCGAGGATTTCCGCCGCCCGCGTCTTCACGCCGCCGCACTGCTCGAGCGTCGCGAGAATGAGCTGGCGATCGGCGTCGGCGAGCGAGGTGCCGAACGGGATCGTCACCGCCGTGCCGGCAATCGGCTTCGAGAGCGAGATCTGCAGCGGCACCGTCGCCGTGAAATCGCCGTCGTTGCCCGACATGATGTGCGCGCGCTGCACGTAGTTCTTCAGTTCGCGCACGTTGCCGGGCCACGGGTAGGCCGCCAGCATGTCGCGCACCGCCGCGGGAAACTGCTTTTTCGTGCCGTGACGCTCGTTCAGTTCGTCGAGGAACGCCTGGGCGAGCAGCTCGACGTCCTTGCCGCGCTCGCGCAGCGGCGGCAGGCTGATCGGAAACACGTTCAGGCGGTGATAAAGGTCCAGACGCAACTTGCCTTCGGCGACGGCCTGCTCCGGGTCGCGGTTGGTCGCCGCGATCAGGCGCACGTCGGTCTCGATTTCCTTGGTCGTGCCCACGCGCATGAACATGCCGGTCTCGAGCACGCGCAGCAGCTTCACCTGCAGCTCGATCGGCATTTCGGTGATTTCGTCGAGGAACAGCGTGCCGCCGTTGGCGCGCTCGAAATAGCCCTTGTGCTGCCGGTCGGCGCCCGTAAACGAGCCGCGCTCGTGACCGAACATCTCGGACTCGATCAGATTCGGCGAGATCGCGCCGCAGTTCACCGCGAGGAATTCGTGCTTGCGGCGCAAGCTCAGCTGGTGGATGGTCTGCGCGGCCACTTCCTTGCCGGTGCCCGATTCGCCCACCAGCATGACCGAGGCGGGCGTAGGCGCGACCCGGCTGATCTGGTCGTAGACCTCCTGCATGGTCGGCGAATTTCCGAGCATCAGGCCGAAGCGCCCCATGCGGCGCAACTCGCCGCGCAGCGTGCCGATTTCGGCCTTGAGGTCGCCCGCGCGCGGCAGGCGGTTCAGGATCGCCTTCACGCGCTGGAGATTGATCGGCTTGACCAGGTAATCGATCGCGCCGGACTTGAGCGCATCGACGGCCGTCTCGACCGTCGCGTGCCCGGTGATGACCACGAGTTCCACGCCCGAGCGCGGGTCGAGATCCTCGAAAAGGTCGGTGCCACTGCCGTCGGGCAGCTTCAGGTCGGTGAAGACCACGTCCGGCGTCTGCCGCACGAGCTGGATGCGCGCCTCGCGCAGGTCGCCTGCCTGCGCGGTGGTGAGCCCGTCTTCGCTCACCACGGCCGCCAGCGCCTCGCGGGTTTCCGCATCGTCATCGACAATCAATACATGTGGCATCGCGTCTCGTCAGCCTTGATAGGTGAATGGCTCCAAAGCGCGAGCGCCGCGCCCTTCGCAAGCGCGCCGGACAACGTTGCCCGGCACCGCGGAAGTCGCGACGCACGTGATTGCGCTGCAGTGGAGTACGAAACGGTCGGACGCACGCCCAAGACGGCAAAAGCCTCAATATGCGCGGTTTTGCTACATCCAGGCAACAATACCGTCAACCACGGGCCGCCCGAACCTCGATTGTTGTTGATATCACTATTATAGACTCATTCGAGACTAGCGGGCACGGCTCTCGCGTGGCCCGCGCCCCGCCCGCCTAGCTATGCGGAAACGGCCACGGCATGCCAGCCGAGCCATTCGCGCCGTTGACACCATTCGTCATCCGGCCCTTCCTGCCATGTCCCGGTGAGTCCGAGGCACCCCCGGCCATGGCCATTTCCGGGCCCAGTCCGTTGCTGTCCGTGGTATCGGCAAGCGAGCCACCTTCGCCTTCCCAGCGGCTCAGGTCACGATAAAAAGTTTGCCGTTGCATGCGGTGACGCTGCGAGAAACGCCAGGCCAGCATGCCCGCCATGGCGCCAAGCGCGCCGACGGTCACCAGGGTTCCTACCAAACCGCTGCGGTTCTTCGACATGTCGCTCTCTCCCAGATACGCCTCGTCAAAGACGGAAGACGCGAGTTGACTCGAATGACATCGCCCGGGGCGTTGCCGATGCGCCGCCCCTGTCAATGCAGACGGCGCCGGGCGCTTCAAGTTCCGCAGCACGATGCGTGCCACACTCGCTCGCGGTGTGCCTGGACAGGTCCATTGCCCTGTCAGGCGCGGCAGTGGTTAAATGCTTACGCGTGAACGAGATGCCAACCTCGAAGACGCAAATCTCGCGGCCGTCGGAGCGGCAAGTTCCGCACCAGTCCTGGACGGCCAGCCCCGGATCGCAGGGCCTGTTCGCCGATACGCGCAGAAGCATGCCGATGCGCGCAGAAGTGAACGCCCCCACTACCTTTGCAGGACGAACATCCCTATGGCGTCAATCGAGCCGGGCTCGCCCGCCGCCACCAAACGCAACAGCGAAAACAACGGAAATACCGCAGCGGACGCGGATGCGCGCGTCGCGGGACTGCAGTCGTACGGTCTGCTGTACGGCTCGTCGGCCGTCATGCTGGATCTTTATGCGCAGATCGAGCGCGTGGCCGTGACCGAGGCTACGGCGCTCATCGTCGGCGAATCGGGCACGGGCAAGGAACTGATCGCCCGCACGATCCACGCGCACAGCGAACGCCGCGACGGTCCGTTCATCGCGGTCAACTGCGGCGCGATTCCCGACGAGCTGATCGAGGCCGAGTTGTTCGGTCACGAAAAAGGCAGCTTCACGGGCGCCGTGCAGGCGCGCGACGGCCACTTCGAGCACGCGCGCGGCGGCACGCTGTTCCTCGACGAAATCACCGAGATGTCGCTGCTGCATCAGGTGAAGCTGCTACGCGCGCTCGAAACCGGCGAGTACTTTCCGGTAGGCGGCAACGAGGCGATTCGCGGCGACGTGCGCATCATCGCCGCCACCAACCGCGACCCCGTAACGGCCGTGAAGGAAAACTGCCTGCGCGAGGACCTGATGTACCGGCTCGCCGTGTTTCCGCTGCGCGCACCGCCGCTGCGCGAACGTGAGCGCGACCGCGAACTGCTCGCGCAGCATTTCCTGACCGAACTGAACAACCAGGAAGGCTCGCAAAAGGCGTTCAGCAAGCGCGCGCTCGAAACCGTGCGTAACTGGTCGTGGCCCGGCAACGTGCGCGAACTGAAAAACGCCGTGTACCGCGCGTTCATCCTCGCGGAAAAGGTCGTGGAGATCGCGCATCCGCAGCTGGTGCCGCGCGTGAAGAAGCCCGTCACCCAGGGCGACGCCATGAGCGTCTGGATCGGCACACCGCTCGCCGATGCGCAGAAGCAGATCATTCTCGGCACGCTCAAGTATTGCGGTGGCGACAAGCGTCTCGCGGCGCGCACGCTCGGCGTGAGCCTCAAGACGCTCTACAACCGGCTCGGGAGCTACGGCGCCGACGATGGCGAAAGCGAAGCGCCCACCGACCCGGACTCGAACGAAGCCTGATTCCCTTCCCCCGCCTGATTGCGGCACGCTCGTCGCGCGGCGAGGCGCAAGCGGCACGGCAAGCCGATCAAAGATCGGCCTGCCGTGCACGCCCTTTTGCAATTTCTTGCACTTTACCTATCCCCGTAAGCAATTCCGTGCTGCACAATCCGCAGCACGTTAAGTAAGCAAAACATGCTGGATATCCGCGCAATGCGGCGCCATCCCGCTAGCGGCAGGGAATCATCATGCAAGAACGAAGTGCTCGGGCGCGCGTTGCGCCATCGGTGTCAGCGGCGGTCATGGAATCGATTGCCGGCGGGCCCCCGCTCCCTTGCACTCATCCTCGCTGGCGACGCGTCATGTCGCTCACGCTGCTCGCCACGGTGGCGAGCCTCGCGTGCTCGGCCTGCAGCTCGCTCTACTCCGAAGGCGCACAAACGGGCGCCGGTATCGCCGGCGCGGCAGTCGCCTCGAAAGTCACGAGCAACGCCGCCGTGGCGACCGGCATCGGCCTCGGCGCCGTGGCCGCGGCGAAGGCCGGCGTGCAGTACTCCGAGCGCGTCGTCCACACCAACACCCAGAACAGCATCGCCCGCGCGGCGGGCCCGCTCGAAGTCGGCGCGGTCGCGCCATGGTCGATCACGCACTCGTTCCCGATCGAGGACGACGAGCACGGCCGCGTCACGGTGAGCCGCACGATCAGCAGCGGTGCGCTCGACTGCAAGGAGATCGTCTTCTCCGTCGATCACGAGGCCACCAAGGACAAGGCCGCCTCGAGCGCCTTCTTCGTCGCTTCGGTGTGCCGTGACGGCGACAACTGGAAGTGGGCCTCGGCCGAACCCGCCACGGCGCGTTGGGGTGCGCTGCAATGAATGGCATGAATGCGCGCGCGAAGCGCGCACGGCACGTTGCAAAGGATGCATCGACGGCTCGCCCCGTGAAGCTCATCGCACTGGCCGCGCTCTGCGCGGGCATCGCGCTCGCGGCGAGCGGCTGCTCGTCGATCGGCGCGGCGAGCGGCGCCGCTGCGGCGGCGGCCACCGGCATCGTCACGGCGAATCCTGCCGTGGGCATCGGCGTGGGCATTGCCGTGCAGGCGGCCACCGACGAAGCCGTCGGCCGCTTCATGAAGAGCATGCACGCGGACCAGCAGGCGCTGATCGCCAGGACGGCCGGGCGCCTGCCCGTGGGCGGCATGGACATCTGGCGCATCAAGCACGAGTTGCCCGTGGAGAACGGCCACGGCCAGGTGCGCGTGACGCGCGCGTTCGCCAACGCCCTCACGCTCTGCAAGGACTTCGTGTTCTCGGTGCAGGACGGCGAGAAAGCCGACGCGCCCGAGCAGTGGTTCACCGCGAGCGCCTGTCAGGACCAGTCGGGCTGGAAGTGGGCCACGGCCGAGCCTGCGGTGGAGCGCTGGGGCACGCTGCAATAGCGCGCCTTATCCGCAAACGAAAAACGGTCGCCGGGTGAACTCACCCCCGCGACCGTTTTTTATGCCTGGTGAACCGCGCGCCGCTCAGGACTCCACGTCTTCGAGACTGAAGATTTCCGACTGGTCGTTGTACGAGAAGATCTCGCCATAACGGCCCCAGTCGATCACGGTGTCGAGCGTTTCTTCCGCCGCGCCGTCGGAGAGAAAGTCCTCGAGTTCCTGCTCGAAACGCACGCGCGGCGCGCGATGGCCCGGCCGCTCGTTGAGCACCTTCTTGATCCGCGCCGCGAGCGGCACGTGGCGCAGCAGATGTTCGGCGAACATCATCTTGCGCTCCTGCGTGCCGAACTCCGCGAACACGCGCGCGGGCGGCGTGAGGAGCACGTCGCCTTCGCGCACGTCGGCGAAACCGAGGTTCTGCAGCACTTCGGCGATCGGGAACAGGTCGTCCACTTCCAGATGCAGCGAGCGCGCAATTTCCGGCATGTCGGCGCGGCCGTGATACGGCGCCATCGCGAGCGTTTCGATCAGACCTGCCATCAGGTTGGTCGACACGCGCGGCAGCCAGCTGCCGAGCTCCAGCCCCTTCTTGGTGGTTTCGTCGGTCTGGCGCGCGGTCATCTTCGCGTAGATGTCGTCCACGAGCTTGCGGAACACCGGGTCGAGACGGTTGCGCGGATGCTTGAACGGCACCTTGATCTCGGCCACCACGCGACCCGGATTCGACGAGAGCACGAGAATGCGGTCGCACATGAACACCGCTTCCTCGATGTTGTGCGTGACGATCAGAATCGACTTGATCGGCAAGCGGCCTTGCGTCCACAGGTCGAGCAGATCGGTACGCAGTGTTTCGGCGGTCAGCACGTCGAGCGCGGAGAACGGCTCGTCCATCAGCATGAGATTGGGATCGACCACGAGCGCACGCGCGAAACCCACGCGCTGGCGCATGCCGCCCGAAAGCTCACGCGGATACGCGTTTTCGAAGCCGTCCAGACCGATCAGGTCGATGGCCGCCAGCGCCCGCTCGCGCCGCTCGCGTGCGCCCACGCCCTGCGCTTCGAGGCCCGCTTCCACGTTCTGCAGCACCGTGAGCCACGGGAACAACGCGAAGGTCTGGAACACCATCGCCACACCTTCGGCCGGCCCTTCGAGCGGCTTGCCGCGCCAGGTGACGTCGCCGGAGGTCGGCGAGATCAGGCCCGCGATGATGCGCAACAGCGTGGACTTGCCCGAGCCCGAACGACCCAGCAGCCCGACGATCTCGCCTTCTCGCAGCTGGAGGTTGGCGTCGTCGAGCACGAGCAGCTCGCCCTGGGACTTGTTGAAGCCCCGGCACACGTCCTTCACGTTCAGAATTTCTTCGCCGAGGCGCGGCGGGTTCGGGGCCGTCTGCACATCGCCGTGCGCGGCGCTCAGCGTCTTGGGATTTTGCATCGCGTTACCTTCGATCATTCGTTGTTCGATCAGTCGAGCCGCAGACGGGACTCGGCATACGTGTAGAGCGGGCGCCACAGGAGGCGGTTGAACAGCGTGACGAAGAGCGACATCACGGCGATGCCGAGAATGATCTTCGGGTAATCGCCGGCCGCCGTCACTTGCGCGATGTAGGCGCCCAGGCCGTGCGCGACGACTTTCGTGTCGCCCCACTGCACGAACTCCGCGACGATACTCGCGTTCCACGCGCCGCCCGAGGCCGTGATGGCGCCGGTCACGTAATACGGGAAAATGCCCGGCAGCATAGCCTGACGCCACCACTGCCAGCCACGAATATGGAAGTTCTTCGCCGCTTCCTTGTAGTCGTTCGGATAGGCGGTGGCCCCTGCAATCACGTTGAACAGGATATACCACTGGGTGCCGAGGACGATCAGCGGCGACAGCCAGATGTCAGGGTTGAGGTGAAAGCGCACGATCACGATCACGAACACCGGGAACAACAGGTTCGCCGGGAACGCCGCGAGGAACTGCGCGAGCGGCTGCACCTTCTCGGCGAGCGCCGGGCGCAGGCCGATCAGCACGCCGAGCGGCACCCAGATCACCGAAGCGATGGCGATCAACAAGATCACGCGAAAGAGCGTGATGAAGCCGAGACCGAGCACGTGCCACACTTCGTCGAGCGTCACGCCCGTGCGCACGAAGGTCACCACGCGCCACACCACGAACACGGTCAATGCGATCACGAGCACGGCCCACACGGCGTCGCCGATGCGTGCGCGCGAGCCGGCGCGGCCGCGCGCCACGGGCGCCGCGAACGTCACGTTCGGAAACGACGGCAGCTGGATCGGCATGCGCGCAGCCTTGGCGAAGAGCCAGCCGAGCGGCACGAGCAGTTGATGAATGAGATGGGTGCGGCGAATCAGGTCGAGCAGCCACGATTCCGGGGCGTCGCCCGAACTCGTGTTCTCCATGCGGAACTTGTCGGCCCACGCCACGAGCGGGCGGAACAGGAGCTGGTCGTAGGCGAGAATGACCACGATCATCGCGAGAATCACCCAGCCCACGGCGTGCAGGTTCTTTTCCGCGATCGCCTGAGCCAGATACGCGCCGACACCCGGCAGCGTGATCGTGTTGTTGCCCACCGTGATCGCTTCGGAGGCCACCACGAAGAACCAGCCGCCCGACATCGACATCATCATGTTCCAGATGAGGCCTGGCATCGAGAACGGCACTTCGAGCTTCCAGAAGCGCTGCCATGCGGTCAGGTGGAACCCGCGCGAGACCTCATCCAGATCGCGCGGCACCGTACGCAGCGACTGGTAGAAGCTGAAGGTCATGTTCCACGCCTGGCTCGTGAAGATCGCGAAGATCGCCGCGAGCTCGGCCCCCAGCACGCGCGAGGGAAACAGCGCGAGAAAGAACGTGACCGTGAACGAGATATAGCCGAGCACCGGCACCGACTGCAGGATGTCGAGAATCGGCACGAGCACCTGGCCCGCGCGCCGGCTCTTCGCCGCGAGTGTGCCGTACACGAGCGTGAAAATGAGCGACGCCACCATCGCCGCGAGCATGCGCAGCGTGGTGCGCATGGCGTACTCGGGCAGGTTCGCGGGATCGAGCGAGATGGGCTGCGCCTTCAACGTCGCGATGGGCGCCATCGTTTCGTGAAAGCCCACGGCTGCCATCGCGATCAGGCCGATCATCAGCGGGAACGCCACGAAGTCCCAGCGGTTCGGCAGCACGCGCCACGCCGAGGCGTTGGCCGTGCGGTTCAGGTTGAAGCTGAACTCCATTCAGACGCCCTCCGCGCCGGGTTTCAGAAAGGCGGACGACATAGCGTGCGTGCCGCCGGACAGGCGTTGCAGATGCTGCGGGGATGGCGGATCGACAAAGGCAAGGCGCATGGACACAGAATTTCGTTGGCGTTGATGACACGGCGACGATGCCGCGGTGGTACGCACCGCCCGCGCAGTTGCAACTGGCGGCGGGCGACTGGACTTGCCTCGACTGAAACGGCACGACACTACTACAACCTTCATGACACTCACAACCGCGTCCGGTACGCCGCGAAAACCAGACCACACGGGCTTTCTCGGCGCTTTCGCCGGCCTTCTGGAGAGCTTCCAGAACGCGCCGCGAACGGCTTGTGCACGTCATCGTGATGACACATCGATGACGCCTTGATGACACAACGACGCCGCGTCTGACTCCGCTCCTGCCTCATTCAGGCCGCCAACGCCAGTGGGCGTCGCTTGCGCGCCACACGCTGGCTCACGCGTGAACCCCGCGCACGAAACCGCTCTGTCCGCACTTACGCCCCCTCCACTCCGCTCATCGCCGCGTATCGCCGTGCTGACGGCATGCGGCTTGCATGTTAGCGATCCACGCTCGCGCCGCCGCCCGCTCGCGCCGCCTCGCAACGCCGCGCTGACGCTTCGAGAGCGGGCTCGCCAGCCCCGTTCGAGGGGTAAAATCGACACGCTCCGTCGGTGGCGCACCGACGCCCACGGGCGCCGATACCCACGCCTCAATACCACTCACGAACCAGAAGGCCGATGAACAGGAGACTCTTGCGTCAGGCAGCCGGACCCCTCGGGGTCGTGGTGGTCGCGCTCGTCTGCTGGGCGGCGGCCGACTGGCTCGCGGACCGCATGGTCCGCCAGGAGTTCGCGGCCGCGCTCGCCGCACAGCGCCAGATGATGCGCTCGGTCGTGGACAACATGGCCGAAGTGATCGCCAGCGACCTCGCCATGTCGCGCGCCATTCCGGCGACGATGGCAGAGACCCGCGTCGTCCAGCAGGCGCTTACCGAGGCCGCGCATTATGCCGCGTCGAGCGATTCGACGGAACTGGCGCGGCGCAAGGAGCTGCAAGGCGTGCCGGCGCTCGCCGGGGTCGACCGCTTTCTCCACGACGCCCAAGGCTTCTCCGGGCTCGATGCGATCTGGCTCGTCAACGCCAACGGCATCTGCATCGCCTCGAGCAATGCGCTCGAAAAAATCTCCTACGTCGGCGTGGACATGCGTCCGCGCGCGTATCTGAACGACACGCTGCTCGGGGCGTTCTCCGAAGCCTACGGCGTGGGCACGGCAAGCGGCGAGCCCGGCATTTTCGTCGCGGCGCCCGCCTATGACGACGGCCTGCTGGTCGGCGCCGTGGTCGCGAAGGTCAGCATCGCGCGGCTGCGCCACTGGGTGACCCACCCGGGCACCTTCGTCGCGGACAACAATGGCGTCATCATCATGGCCCACGACAGCGCGCTCGAAGGACGCGCCTTGCCGGGCTCGCACGTCGCCGAAATGAACGCGGTGGACCGCGTGAACACCTATCTGCGCGAGCGCTTCGCGCCGCTCGAGCTGGGCCCGGCATCGCAAACCGCGTTGAGCGAAGCGCCGTGGATCCCCCGCGCCGACGCCGCGCAAATGATCGCGTTGCCGGGCCAACGCGCGCCAGCCCTCTACGAACAGCGCGGCGGCCTGAACTCCGGGCTCTCGGCGCATCTCGTGGATCCGGTCAATGCGTGGTCCGAGCTGATCGCGAACCATCAGCGCGACCGGCTTCTCATTTTCCTCACGCTCGCGGGCACGGCGGCGCTCGCGGCGGTGATCTCGGTCTCGTGGGTGCGCGAGCGGCGTCTGCACCATGCGAGCCGCGATCTCGCCGGGCAGCTGCAGGCCGCGAACGCCCTGCTCGCCGCCGAGGCGCGCCACGACGCGCTGACCGGCGCGCTCTCGCGGCGCTACTTCCTCGACCTGCTGCGCCGCGAGATCGACGCGGCCTACGCCGCAGGCAAACCGCTGTGCATGGCGATTGCCGACCTCGACTACTTCAAGCAGATCAACGACCGCTTCGGCCACCCGGCGGGCGACCGCGCGCTACAGCATTTCGTGGAGACCTGTCGCGCCGAACTGCGCGCCGACGACGCCGTCGGCCGTCTGGGCGGCGAGGAGTTCGGCATCCTGCTGCCCGCGACCTCGCTCGCCACGGGCCTCGCCGTGCTCGACCGCCTGCGCGAGCAGGTGGGCAAACGCATTTGCGCGGAACTGCCCGAGGAAGCGAGCGTGAGCGTGAGCATCGGCGTGACGGAACTTGCGGCCGCGCAGGATCAGCCCGAGCGTCTGATGAGCCGTGCCGACCTCGCGCTCTACATGGCGAAGGCGGCAGGGCGCGACCGTTGCGAGGCCATGACGGCCGAGGGCGTCGTGCCGCCGCGCGCCGCGGCGCCGACCTGGTGAGCGCGCAACGAGCTTGCGCAGTCGATCACACGAGGGATGCCCGTACCAGGCTGCGGGGCTCACCCGGCTCAACCGGCGAGGCGCGGTATCATGGGATGAACGGTGCGCGCCAGTCCATACGGTGCGCATGACTCAAACGGCGCCACTTCGGTGTTCCGCACAAATCTGGAGGCATGCATGAAGGGAAATCTGGTCATTGTCTGCCGCGATCAGGATGCGCTCGCGTTCGACCAGTTGATGGTCGAGTACGGCGCGTTCCAGACGCGCCTGTCATCGACCGCGTGGTACCTGAAACTCGACGCCACGCCCGAGCTGATTCAGGAAGAGATTCTTGCCCGCCTCGGCAAGTACACCACGCACTACATCTTCGAGGCCGACACCGTGACCTACAACACGGTGGACAACGAGGCCGCCGCCGCGCTCGACACGCTCTTCACGGCCTGAGCGGCTGCGCGCAACCTGACCTGACTGAACCTGGCGTCGCTCTGGCGGCGCCTTCGGGCCGAACGTCCGGTCCAACCTCGTCAATACCACCTCAGTACCACGTCAAGCCCATCCGGCCATGCCCCACCTGTTCCGTGCGGGCTCCCGCCAAGGCAATTCCAACGCGATTTACCAGATCTGCGCCGCTTCGGTTACGGTGCGCTCCACCACGTCGAACGCAAACGTCATGCGCACCGCGAGCCCGCCGCTCTCGCCGTTGCCGATCGAGAGCTCGCCGCCCGCGCGGCGCACGAGCCGCTCGACGATCGCGAGGCCGAGGCCGCTGTGGCCGTTGCCGCCGCGCGCAGGGTCGAGGCGCACGAACGGCCGGCTCGCCTGCGTCAGATCCTGGTCGGGGATGCCCTTGCCGTGGTCGCGCACAGTGAGCGAGAAACCCGTCGGGCCGCGCTCGCTCTCGATCACGACGGGCGGTGCGCCGTACGCATGCGCGTTGTCGAGCAGGTTCGAGACCACGCGCTCGAGCGTGGCCGCGGGCAGACGAAACTCCGGACCCGCGCGCAGATGCGTTTCGATCGCAATCGCCTCGCCGCTCGCCGTGCGGTGGTTGCGCGCGATGCGCTCGCACTGGTCGTCGACCTCGACGGGCTCGCTGCGATCGGCGCCGTCGTGCGCGAACACAAGAAACTGGTCGACGATGTGCGCCATCGACTCGACGTCGCGCACCACGCCGTCGCGCACCTTTTGCTCGTCCATCATTTCGGCGCGCAGCCGCAGCCGGGCAAGCGGCGTCTTGAGATCGTGCGCGACGCCCGCCAGCATGACGGCACGGTCTTTCTCGGTGCGCTCGACTTCCTTGACCATCTGGTTGAAACCCAGCGTGAGCTGACGCAGCTCGCGCGGCCCGCGTTCGGGCACGGGCGGCACGGGCTCGCCGCGGCCAAAGCGCCCGACAGCCTGCGCGAGCGCACTCAGCGGCTGTTGCAGCATCCACGCGGCCACGAGCGCAGCGATCACGGCGGTGCCGAAAATAGTGATGACCCAGGGCAGAAACTTGTCGAGCGGCCGCATGATGCGCAGCGGCTGGCCCGGCAGGACGATCCAGCGGGCGTCCTGCGGCCCGCGCACCCAAAGCGTGGGCGGCCCGCCGGGCGGCCCGACGCGCACATCGGTGCCGGGCGGCATGCGCTCGCGCACGTCGTCGATGAAACGGCGCAGCGGTTCGGGCATGCGTTCGGTGACCGGCGGCACGGCGGGACTCGCCGGATCGACGAGTTGCACGCGCGACGGCAGCGGCTGGTCGGGCTCGCGCTCGACGTGCTGGCGCACCGCGTCGACGAGGAAGCTCGCTTCCTCGACGGCGTAGCGCGTTTGCATCTGATTGTGTTCGACGCGCATGAGCGTGAACCAGGCGACGTGCGACACCAGCAGAACGCCGATGAAGATGACCGCGAGGCGCCCGAACAGCGAATCAACCGGCCGGCGCATGGTTGCCCTGCTCGCCGTCGGGAACGAACACGTAGCCGCGCCCGCGTACGGTCTGAATAAAGCGCGGCGTGGACGGGTCGCTTTCGAGAATGCGCCGCAGACGCCACACCTGCACGTCGATGCCGCGGTCGGTGCCGTCGTACTCGGGACCGTGCAGCAGTTCCAGCAGGCGCTCGCGCGTCAGCGTGCGCATGGGGTGGTTCACGAAAATCTTCAGGAGCGCGAACTCGCTGCCCGACAGCATGATGGGCTTGCCTTCCTGCTGCAGCGTGCGCGACTGGAAGTCGAGCGTGAAGCGGCCGAACGCGTACGGCTCGCGCTGCTCGGGCGCCGCCGCCGAAGGCACCGTGCGGCGCCGGCGCAGCACGGCCTGCACGCGCGCGAGCAGCTCGCGCGGGTTGAACGGCTTGCCGAGATAGTCGTCCGCGCCGAGTTCGAGGCCGACGATGCGGTCCACGTCGTCCGCGCGCGCCGTGAGCATGATGACGGGGATGTCGTCGCCGGCTGCGCGCAGCTTGCGCAGCGCGGTCAGGCCGTCCACGCCCGGCATCATCAGGTCGAGCACGATCAGGTCCGGGCGCTCGCGCTCGAGCCGCCGCTCCAGCGAGCCGGCGTCGTGCAGCACCGAGACTTCCATGCCCTGGCGCGCGAGATAGTCGCGCAGGAGGTCGCGTAGTTCGAGGTCGTCGTCGACGACAAGGATTTGAGTAGCCATGGGATGAAGTGTAACGCGCGCGCACGGGCCGTTTGCTTACAGCTCTTCCATCTGGGTTACGAGGTGTTACCACGAAAGGCGCGTGTAATGTCGCGTAATCTCGGCGGGCCGCCGCGTAACACGCGCTGCCTGCCGGGTCGATACGCTAGGGACACCGGTTGCGAGCGCCACCACTTTCCAGGGCGCCGCGCCAGACCGGATAAAACCCTCATGGATTTGTCAGGAGCATCACCATGTACAAGACGACTTCGCGCCTTCTCGCCATCGCCGCTGCCTCGCTCGCGCTCACCGTGGGCGCCACCGCCGCCAACGCCCAGACCCCGCCGCCCCCGGGCGGTCCCGACATGATGCACGGCGGTCCGGGCATGCATGGCGGCCCCGGCATGCACGGCGACTTCATGCTTGGCTTCAAGAATCTGCACGACAAGCTGAACCTGAACGCCGCGCAGGAAAAGCAGTGGCAGGCCGCGCTCGACACGATGAAGCAGAACGGACAGGCCATGCGCAAGAATCATGAACAGATGAAGCAGCAGTTCGATTCGATGAAGAACCAGCCGATCCTCGACCTGAACGCCATGCACACGGCGCACGAGCAGGTCGAGCAGCAGAACCAGCAGCTGCGCGAGCAAACCACGCAAGCGTGGCTCGCTTTCTACAACGGCCTGAACGACCAGCAGAAGACGACCGTGAGCACGGCGATCAAGGAGCGCTTCGCGAAGATGGAGCAGCGCCACGAGCAGATGCATGAGCGCTGGGAGCAGCACCACAAGGGCGGCGCTTCGGCACCGGCCGCGCAGCAGTAATCGCGCAACACACGTGACAAAGCGCCGCGGGATTCGCACCCCGCGGCGCTTTTTTCATGGCGCGGACAACCGCCGGCCGCCTTCGGCCAAAGGCTTAGGCGAGATCGAACAGCAGCACTTCGGCCGCTGCGCCCCTCGCGAGCGCGACGCCCGCCTCGGCCTCGATCATCGCGGCATCGCCGGCTTCGAGGCGCTGACCGTTCACGTCCAGCGCGCCGCGCGCAACATGCAGATAGACGCGCCGCCCGGCGGGCACCGCATACTCGACGCGCTCCTCGCCGTCGACAAGGGCCGCATAGATCGAGGCATCCGACTGCACGGTCACCGAGCCGTCGCGCCCGTCGGGCGAGGCGACGAGGCGCAGCCGCCCGCGCTTGTCGGCGTCATCGAAACGCTTTTCCTCGTAGCCGGGCGCCCCGCCCCGCTCGCGCGGCAGCAGCCAGATCTGCAGCAGGTGCGCTTCCTCTTCCTTCGAGCCGTTGAACTCGCTGTGCATCACGCCGGTGCCGGCGCTCATGCGCTGCACGTCGCCGGGGCGGATGGTCGAGCCGTTGCCCATGCTGTCGCGGTGCGCGAGCGCGCCGGAAAGCACATAGGTCACGATCTCCATGTCGCGGTGGCCGTGCGCGCCGAAGCCCTGGCCGCCCGCGATACGGTCGTCGTTGAGCACCCGCAGCGCACCGTAGTGCATGTGCGCTTCGTCGAAATAGTCAGCAAACGAAAAGCTGTGGTACGAGTCGAGCCAGCCGTGGTTGGCGTGGCCGCGTTCGTCGGCGCGTCGGATAGTCAGCATGGCAATCTCCGGTCAATCATGTCGATATCACAAGGTAAGGGCGGCGGCCCGCTTGCACAATCCGCAGCGGCGCACCGCATCGTTTCGCCAGCAAGATCAATGGGCTGCGCCGCCAGCGTCGCCCTGCGTCAGACCCGCACGGTCTCCGGCTTCGGGTAAAATACCGCGCTTTTCGGCCAGCGCGAGCCTGATGCCTCGGGATGAACACCCAGTGGCGGCTACCCCGCCCCGCCAGCGCGCGCTGCCACCGGGGCCGGAGCGCGTCGCGCTTTCCGACCCGCATTTTTGATCGCCTAGAATGGCGGCCAACGGCCACGAGCCGGTCCGCCTTGCGTCGGTCGCGCGCCCCTTACCGCGCCGCGCCACCCGTATCAGTCGTGCATGGGACGGAGTCAGTGCTAAAAAAGCACTCGCTCCGGCTCGACAGGAGAATGATGAAGAAGTTTGCAGTGTGCGTGGCGCTCGCCCTGATCGCGGGCAGCGCCGCCGCCAAAGAGTGGAAAACCGTGCGCATCGGCGTGGACGCCAGCTATGCGCCGTTCGAATCCAAAGCGCCGAACGGACAGATCGTCGGCTTCGATGTCGACCTCACGAAAGCCCTGTGCGCGCGCATGAACGTGAAGTGCGTCTGGGTCGAGAACGACCTCGACGGCATTATCCCCGCGCTCAAGGCCCGCAAGTTCGACGCGATCGTGTCGTCGCTGACCATCACGCCGCAGCGCGCCCAGAGAATCGACTACTCCGCGAAGATGTTCGATGCGCCCGCACGCATGCTCGCGCGCACGGGCTCGCCGCTTCTGCCCACGCCGGCTTCGCTCAAGGGCAAGAACGTGGGCGTCGAGCAGGGCTCGACCCAGGAAGCGTACGCAAAGGTGCACTGGGCGCCGCAGGGCGTGAACGTGATCTCGTACCAGAATCAGGATCAGGTCTACCAGGATCTGATCGCCGGGCGCCTCGACGCCACGCTGCAAGACGAGGTCCAGGCGGATTTCGGCTTCCTGAAAACGCCGCGCGGCAAGGGCTTCGCGTGGGCGGGCCCGGAAGTGGAAGACCCGGCGACGATCGGCGACGGCACCGCGATCGGTCTGCGCAAGGACGATGCCGAACTCAAGGCAAAGTTCAACACGGCGCTGGCCGCGATTCATGCCGACGGCACGTTCGAAAAGATCGCGAAGCAGTACTTCGACTTCGATATCTACAAAGGCAAGTGAACGGGAAAGCACACGCAGGCAAATAAACAACGAGACACCACCGCTCGCGCCTCGCGCCACGACACATCAAAAGCCCCGGGGGCTCCCCGATAGACCGCCACCGGGCTTCGTATACAGTCACAGGCGCGCTCACGAGCGCAATCGCATCGGCCGCGCGCGACCAGGCTAAAAACCGCGCGGCCATGAACGGATTTGAACCGCGGCAGAAAAGCGCCGCGCCTTTCGCGGTGTGAGAAGCGCACCGTCAAGGACTTGCCCATGTTTCTTCAAGGCTACGGCCCGCTGATCCTCGCCGGCACCTGGCAGACCGTCAAGCTCGCCGTGCTGTCGCTCGCGCTCTCGTTCGTGCTCGGGCTGATCGGCGCGGCGGCCAAGCTCTCCAAAAACCGCGTCGCGCACGGCGCCGGCACGCTCTACACCACGCTCATTCGCGGCGTGCCCGATCTCGTGCTCATGCTGCTGCTCTTCTACAGCATCCAGATCTGGCTGAACAACCTCACCGACATGCTCGGCTGGGATCAGATCGACATCAATCCGTTCCTCGCGGGCGTGGTCGTGCTCGGCTTCATCTATGGCGCGTACTTCACTGAGACGTTCCGCGGCGCGTTCCTCGCCGTGCCGCGCGGCCAGCTCGAAGCGGGCCACGCCTACGGCATGACGGGCTGGCAGGTGTTCACGCGCATCATGTTCCCGCAGATGATGCGCTTCGCGCTGCCCGGCATCGGCAACAACTGGCAGGTGCTCGTGAAGTCCACGGCGCTCGTCTCGATCATCGGCCTCGCCGACGTCGTGAAGGCAAGCCAGGACGCCGGCAAGGGCACGCTGCGTTTCTTCTTCTTCACGCTGCTCGCCGGCGCGATCTATCTCGTCATCACCACGGTCTCCAACTTCGTGCTGATGTATCTCGACAAGCGCTACTCCACCGGTGTGCGCAAGGCGGATCTCTGAATCGCGCGAGGCCAAGACCATGCAAGACTTTGTCCAACTGATCCAGCAATACTGGCGCAACTATCTCTACTCCGACGGCTACCATTTCAGCGGCGTGGCCATCACGCTGTGGCTGCTCGTCATCTCGATCGGGCTCGGCTTCTGCCTCTCGGTGCCTCTCGCCGTGGCCCGCGTGTCGAAGAAGAAGTGGCTCGCCGGGCTCGTGTGGCTCTACACGTACATCTTCCGCGGCACGCCGCTCTACGTGCAGCTCCTGCTGTGCTACACGGGCCTCTACAGCCTCGAGATCGTGCGCAACCACGAACTGACGAGCGCGTTCTTCAGAAGCGGCATGAACTGCACGCTGCTGGCGTTCACGCTCAACACCTGCGCGTACACCACCGAAATCTTCGCGGGCGCGATCAAGGCCACGCCCTATGGCGAGATCGAGGCCGCACGCGCTTATGGCATGTCGCAATTCACGCTGTACCGGCGCGTGATCCTGCCTTCGGCGCTGCGCCGCGCCCTGCCCTACTACAGCAACGAAGTCATTCTGATGCTGCACGCAACGACCGTGGCCTTCACGGCCACCGTGCCGGACATCCTGAAGATCGCGCGCGACGTGAACTCGGCGACGTATCAGTCGTTCGGCGCGTTCGGCATCGCCGCGCTGTTGTACCTGATCATTTCTTTCACGCTCGTGTGGCTGTTCCGCCGCGCGGAGCGGCGCTGGCTCGCATACCTGCGACCGCAAGGCAAGTGAGCCCGCGAGGGCGTGTTTAAAGGTCAATTGATGAATTCCCAGAAGCAGAAGCTGTTCGTCGACTCCATCCACAAGAAGTACGGCGACAACGAAGTCCTCAAGGGCGTGTCCCTGAAAGCCAATGCCGGCGACGTGATCAGCGTGATCGGCTCGTCCGGATCGGGCAAGAGCACGATGCTGCGTTGCATCAACTTCCTCGAGCAGCCCAACGCCGGGCGCATCGTGGTGGATGGCGAGGAAGTCGCCACGCGCGCGGACAAGCGCACGGGCGCACTTCACCCCGCCGACGCGAAGCAGCTCCAGCGCGTGCGCACCAAGCTCGCCATGGTGTTCCAGCACTTCAACCTCTGGTCGCACATGTCGGTGCTCGAGAACGTGATCGAGGCGCCCGTGCACGTGCTGGGCTTGTCGCGCAAGGAAGCCGAAGATCGCGCGCGCACCTATCTGGAGAAGGTCGGTCTCGCGCCGCGCGTGGAGAAGCAATACCCCTCGCACCTCTCGGGCGGTCAGCAGCAGCGTGTGGCGATTGCCCGCGCGCTCGCCATGCACCCCGACGTCATGCTGTTCGACGAGCCCACTTCGGCGCTCGACCCCGAGCTCGTGGGCGAAGTGCTCAAGGTCATGCAGAAGCTCGCCGAGGAAGGCCGCACGATGATCGTGGTCACACACGAAATGGGTTTCGCGCGCAACGTTTCGAACCACGTCATGTTCCTGCACAAGGGGCTCGTGGAAGAGGAAGGCCAGCCGGCCGAGGTCTTCGCCAATCCGAAGAGCGAGCGCCTGCGCCAGTTCCTTTCGGGCAGCCTCAAGTAAGACGACTCGCAGGGTCGCCGCCTTTCGGCGATGTAGTAAAAGTAGTTTTACAAGGCGCTTACAGCGCCTTTTCTTTTTGGGTCTTTCACCCTCGAAAAGCCGGCTGTTTATGTCTAAAAACAGCGTTTTTCGCATTACTCCTTGTGAAATCTCCCGTCAATAGTGGCAATCCTGAACTCAGCCGTTCGATTGACGTGAGTCCCTTGTCCCGCAAGGTTTTCGATCTGTTTGTAGTACCTCTCTGACCACCATCCAGGAAGACCATATTGCAATTTGACGACATCCCGGGGTGCGAGCACGAATTAGTTCGCCAGCGCGGACCTTTTTTGCTAAATTAGTAACCAAAGTAGCAAAACAAAGTTCATTAAAAGTAGTTTCACTTCAAAAAGAACGGGAGATGCCAGTCAACCAGGGGACCTGCAAGACGACCCAGCCCGGGTCATGCAG
Organism: Paraburkholderia sp. CNPSo 3076; assembly: GCF_026343935.1. Lineage (NCBI taxonomy): Bacteria > Pseudomonadati > Pseudomonadota > Betaproteobacteria > Burkholderiales > Burkholderiaceae > Paraburkholderia > Paraburkholderia sp. CNPSo 3076. Next base: position 185,266 of record NZ_JAPMAL010000017.1, read on the forward strand.
CGGCACCAGCCCGTACGCCGGTCCTCGGGGTAATTCTCCCTTACGCGACGATTTCTGTTCGCAGCGCCGCCAAGCGCACGGACGTCTTTCGCAGTACTAAGGTTGACTCTTTGACAGGGTATGGAGGAGAAGATGAAGAAAGCTTTGCTCGCCGCAGCATTGATGTCGGCTGGCGTGATCGCGCATGCACAAAGCAGCGTCACGCTCTACGGCCGCCTGGACATGGGTGTGGCGTATATGAACGGCATTGGTGCCGGCAGCGGCGCAAATGGTCAAGCCACCCACGGCTCCAGCCAGGTTCAGCTCGAAAGCGGCTACTGGGGCACCAGCCTCTGGGGCATGAAGGGCGTTGAAGACATCGGTGGAGGCAACAAGGTTCTGTTCCACCTGGAAGGCAGCTTCAGCACCGCGAACGGCTCGCTCGGCTCGGCCGGCTCGCTCTGGAATCGCTGGGCAACTATCGGTGTAGCGAACGACCAGTTCGGTACGCTGCTCGCTGGCCGCATGCTGTTCATCTCCAACGGCATTTGGGACTTCGACCCGTTCGGTCAGTCGAACTGGTCGTCGGCTTCGATGGTCCGTGGCCGCAACTGGCCGCAATCGAGCAACAACATTTCGTACCAGTCGCCAAACTGGTACGGCTTTGACGTGTACGGCCAGTACGCGTTCTCGAACGCGACGAACTGGAACGGCAACAACACGACGCCGTCGGGTCGCGAAGCTGGCCTGCAACTGACCTACACGAGCTCGTTGTTCCAGATCCGCGGCCTGTATGATGAAATCCGCAATCCGAACAATGGTCAGCTCGGCGGCCTGTACAACGCGCTGGACGGCAGCACGAAGACGCCGCTCTCCACCTCACAAGGTAACGGCAACGGCGTATTCGCTTATTCGCGCGATTACATGGCCATGTTCAACCTGTTCCTCGGCGCGTTCAAGGTTCAGGGCGGCTACGAAGCCATCCGCTCGTCGGGCATGAATCCGGGCATCATCGGCCAGCCGACCACGCTCGATCACGAGTGGGGCGGTGTGACGTGGCAAATGACGCCGGCTGCGGCGCTGATCGCAGCGGTCTACCACGTGAACGCGAACAACGGTGGCGGCAACGCCACGCTGTACACGATCGGCGGCTCGTACAACCTGTCCAAGCGCACGCTGCTCGACATCCAGGCAGGCACGGTGCAGAACAGCAAGACGGCCAACTTCGGCCTGAACGCCAATAACTTCGGTACGGCTGCAAGCACGGGCAACCCGGTTCCGGGCCACAGCCAGGTTGGCGTGTACGCAGGTATCCAGCACTCGTTCTAATTTGAAGCGAGTGTAGAAAGAACAGCTACATCGACGTTTTCACGCTGCTGCGAGAGGCGCGTATCGGTGCGATGTCCGAAAGGGTATCGCACCGTTTTTTATGCTGGGGACGGGCCGCGCGAGCGGCGCCGTCCCCTTTTCTATTGATGCATCAGGTGCTTCGTGTACCTCGGGGACCGGCAGTGCAAAGCGCGCAGCCTCAAACCGCCGCTTCGTTTTCCTCGCCCGTGCGGATGCGGATCACGCGCTCCACGTCGGTCACGAAGATCTTGCCGTCGCCGATCTTGCCGGTGCGCGCCGCGCCAATGATCGCGTCGATTACCTGGTCGGCCTGGTCGCTCGCGACCACCACCTCGATCTTCACTTTCGGCAGGAAGTCGACCACGTATTCGGCGCCGCGGTAAAGCTCCGTGTGGCCCTTCTGGCGGCCGAAGCCCTTGACCTCGGTGACGGTCAGGCCCGTGAGGCCCACTTCGGCGAGCGCCTCGCGCACTTCGTCGAGCTTGAACGGTTTGATCACGGCAGTAATGCGTTTCATGGCGAACCTCGTCTCGTTATCGGATTTGTCGGAAATTTCGGAACCTATCGGGATTCTACGCTGTGCAGCCTCGGCTCACGCCGAGGGCTTGCCCGCAGGCGCCGCGCTCGCCACGCCCGCTTCATCGGGCACGCGCTCCAGATCGGCGAGCCAGACCACCGACTCCGAATCGCTTGGCGCGCGCCAGTCGCCGCGCGGCGACAGCGAGCCGCCCGAGCCGACCTTCGGCGCATTCGGAATGCAGGTGCGCTTGAACTGGCTCTGGCGGAAGAAGCGGTCGAGGAAAATGCGCAGATTGCGCTTGATCGACGCGAGATCGTACTGATTGCGTGCGACCTTCGCGTTCTCGGGCCACGCGCCCGCCTCGCGCTCACCCCACGCGTGGCGCGCGAGGAACGCGACCTTCGAAGGCGCGAAGCCAAAGCGCAGCGTGTAGTAGAGGTTGAAGTCCTGCAGCTCGTAGGGGCCGATCGTGCTTTCGGTTTTCTGCTCGGGCGCGCCATCGGACTTGCCGGGGATCAGCTCCGGGCTGATGTCGGTGGCGAGAATCGCTTCGAGCACGTCGCGGCCGCTCTCCCCGTTCTGGCCAATCTGGCCCGTTTCGGCCACCCAGCGCACGAGGTGCGTGATGAGCGTTTTCGGCACGCTCGCATTCACGTTGTAGTGCGACATGTGATCGCCCACCCCGTAGGTGCACCAGCCGAGCGCAAGCTCGGAGAGATCGCCCGTGCCGATCACGATCGCGTGATTGAAGTTGGCGAGGCGGAACAGGTGATTCGTGCGCTCGCCGGCCTGCACGTTTTCGAAAGTGATGTCGTAGCTTTCCTTGCCTTCCGAGTACGGATGGCCGAGGTCTTCGAGCATCTGCATGCAGCTCTGGCGAATATCGATTTCGCGCGCCGTGCAGCCCACGAGCGCCATCAGTTCGCGCGCCTGGCGCAGCGTGCGCTCGCTCGTGGCAAACCCAGGCATGGTGTACGCGAGGATGTTCGCGCGCGGCAGCCCGAGGCGATCCATCGCCTTCGCGCATACGAGCAGCGCATGCGTGGAGTCGAGCCCGCCCGAGACGCCAATCACCACCTTCTTGATGCCCGCCTGCGAAAGCCGCTGCACGAGCGCCTGCACCTGGATGTTGTAGACCTCGTTGCAGCGCTCGTCGCGCCGCTTCGGATCGGCCGGCACATAAGGGAAGCGCTCCACGCGGCGCGAGAGCGCGAGCGTTTCGCGCTGCCATGCGCCCTCGCCCGCCAGCTCGCACGAAATCACGCGAAACTTCGCGACTTCATCGGCGTGGCGGCGGATCGAATCGCCGAACGTGGTCTGGCGGATGCGCTCCTGCTGCAGCCGCGCGAGATCGACATCGGCGAAGATGAGGTGCGAGTCGTCGGAGAAGCGCTCCGATTGCGCGAGCAGCTCGCCGTTTTCGCACACGAGCGCGTGGCCGTCCCAGGCCATGTCGGTGGTCGATTCACCCTTGCCCGCCGAGGTGTACAGATACGCGGCGAGACAGCGCGCGGACTGTTGGGACACCAGTTGCTGCCGGTAGCCCGCCTTGCCCACCACGACGTTCGAAGCCGAAAGATTGACGAGCACCGAAGCGCCCGCGAGCGCCGCGAACGACGACGGCGGAATCGGCACCCAGACGTCCTCGCAGATCTCCACGTGAAAACGCAGACCCGCGACCTGCGGCACCTCGAACAGCAGGGACGCGCCGAACGGCACGTCCGCGCCGGCGAGGCGCACGGTGTCGGTGCTCGCACTATCGGCGGCGCTGAACTGGCGCGGCTCGTAGAATTCGCCGTAGTTCGGCAGGAAGCTCTTTGGCACGACGCCCGCCACACGCCCGCCCGCCACGACCGCTGCGCAGTTGAAGAGCGAATGCCCCGCGCGCACCGGCAGCCCGACGATCATCACGAGCGGCAGCGCCGCCGACGCTTCCACGATCTGCGCGAGCGAGCGCTCGCAGGCGTCGAGCAATGCTTGCTGATGGAACAGGTCGTCGCAGGTATAGGCCGAAAGCCCAAGCTCGGGGAACGCGACGAGCGCCGCGCCCTGCGCGGCGGCCGCGCGCGCGAGCGCGAGCGTCTCGCTGGCGTTGAATGCGGGATCGGCCACACGGCAGCGCGGCACGCCCACGGCCACGCGCGCAAAGCCGTGCGTATAGAGATTGAAGAAGCGCTCTTTCATTTCGATAACCTTGAGGCGGGCGCGCTGCGCACGAAAGCGCGCGCTCTGACGTTCGGGCTGCTTGATGCCGCATTGAAACCGCTCGATGCTGCCTGGCTGACGCCGCTGCACGAAGCGCGGCGGTCCTCACCCCGCTCGGGACGTTTGCTTTACCATGACCGTTTGCCGCGGCAGGCGCTGCTGAAACACCCAAGCCGCATCCCACGCCAACGGGCACGCATGAAACAGGAACATTTCGATTATCGCACGGGCATCCTCGGCTCACTGTCCGAGGTCGACGCCGCCGAATGGAACGCGCTGCTCGCACGCCAGGCGCAGCCTACGCCCTTTTTGCGCCACGAATTCCTCGCGGCGCTCGACGCCACGCGCTGCACCACGCCGAACGAGGGCTGGGCGGCGCAATTCGTCACGCTCACCGACACGCGCACGGGCCGCCTCGCCGCCGCTGCGCCCGTGTATCTCAAGGGCCACTCGTACGGCGAGTACGTGTTCGACTGGGCCTGGGCCGACGCATACAAGCGCAACGGCCTCGAGTACTACCCGAAACTCCTGTGCGCCGTGCCGTTCACGCCGGTCCAAGGCACACGTCTGATCGCCGCCGACACAACCGCGCGCCGCCATCTGGCCGCGACGCTGCTCGCCTTCGCCGAGCAGGCCGACGTCTCGTCGCTGCACGTGCTCTTCCCGACCGCCGAAGACGCAGAGGCGCTGACCGGCCTCGGCATGATGCAGCGCGAAGGCGTGCAGTTTCACTGGCTCAACGACGGCTATCGCGACTTCGACGATTTCCTCTCGACTCTCGAACAGAAGAAGCGCAAGAACATCCGCGCCGAACGGCGCAAGGTGCACGAGGCGGGCGTGACGATGCGGCGCGTGCGCGGCGAGGACATCAGCGACACCGAGTGGCGCTTTTTCAGCCGCTGCTACCGGCAAACCTACCGCGAGCATTTCTCTTCGCCGTACCTGAATCTCGACTTCTTCCGCATGATCGGCGAAACGATGCCGGAGAATCTGCTGCTCGTGATCGCCGAGCGCGAAGGCAAGCCGATCGCGAGTTCGCTCGTGGTCTGGCAGCGCGGTGAGAACGGTCGAGGCGGCACGCTCTATGGCCGCTACTGGGGCGCGCTCGAACACGTGCCCTGCCTGCACTTCGAGACCGCGTATTATCAGCCGCTCGAATTCTGCATCGAAGAAAAGCTCGACGTGTTCGAAGGCGGCGCGCAAGGCGAACACAAGATGGCGCGCGGTTTCCTGCCCACCGCCACGCGCTCGGCGCACTGGCTCGCCCATCCCGCGTTCTCCGATGCCGTCGCGCGCTTTCTCGAAAGCGAGACGAACCACATTCACGCCTACATGCACGAGCTCAATGAGCGCAATCCTTTTCGAGCGTGACTCAGCCGTAAAACTCGCGCGGTGCGTGCCCTGAGACACGCTCGCCCATAACGATCATCGCTTCCAGAACTATGCCGTGGTTCCTCTACATGCTCGAATGCGCCGACGGCAGCGTCTACACGGGCATCGCCATTGACGTCGCCGCCCGCTTCGCCCAGCACGCGAGCGGCACGGGCGCGCGTTACACGCGCTCGGCGCACTGGCTCGCCCATCCCGCGTTCTCCGATGCCGTCGCGCGCTTTCTCGAAAGCGAGACGAACCACATTCACGCCTACATGCACGAGCTCAATGAGCGCAATCCTTTTCGAGCGTGACTCAGCCGTAAAACTCGCGCGGTGCGTGCCCTGAGACACGCTCGCCCATAACGATCATCGCTTCCAGAAC